>DASXAN010000794.1:0-3228 GCA_036406755.1 Gemmataceae bacterium | reverse complement strand
GCCCACTGTCCGTCACCCTTGCAGAATCGTCACGCGCCCGGACCGCCGGCCCCGGTGACCCGGTGCGCGACCGCCGTCCCGGAGGACGCCGATGTTCGCCGTTGCCCCGACGTGTCGCGCGGCCGTGATCGCCCTGTTCGGGCTGGCCGCCCTCGCCGCCCCGGCCGCGGCCCAGACGTGGGGCAACGGGGCCGGCGGCGACTGGTCGCTCGGCGGCAACTGGGTCGGCGGCACCGCCCCGGTGTCCGGCACAACCACCGCCCTGACGTTCAGCGACGCCGCCATCCAGGGGCTGTCGTTCACCGCCACCAACGACATCGCCAACCCGTTCGTCCTCAACAGCCTCACCGTCAACCACACGGCCGGCACCGTCACCCTCGCCGGCGCCGCCCCCGGCGGCGGCCTGTCGTTCGACGGCACCGCCCCGGTCGTCAACCTCACCGGCGCCGGCAACGTGACCATCTCCCAGCCCGTCACCCTGGCCGTGACCACGGACGTCACCGGGGGCGGCGCCGGCACGGTGACGTTCGGCGGCGCCGTCACCGGCGGGGCCAACAACCTGACCAAGTCGTCGGCCGGCGGCCTCGTCCTGGCCGGCGGCGGCAGCCTGGCGACGCTCAGCCTGTCGGCCGGGGCCACCAGCGCCACCGGCGGGACGCTGAGCCTGACGTTCGTCAACGGGACCGACGTCACGGCCGGGTCCGGCCTGCAGCTCGGCACCGCGTCCGGGCAGACGGCGACGTTCACCGCCTCCGGCGGGGCCCAGGTCAGCGCGACCGAGAACGTCTACATCGGCGACGCGGCCGGGTCCACCGGGACGGTCAACGTCACCGGGGCCGGGACCGTCCTGAGCAACACCGCCGGCGGCCAGTCCGGCCGGCTCGGCCTGGGCAACAACGGCACCGGCAACCTGAACATCACCAACGGCGGGGTGGTCAATACTGTCCGGCTCTTCACCGCCCGCAACGCCGGCAGCAGCAGCACCATGCTCATCGACGGGGCCGGGTCCCAGCTGAACGCCACCACCCAGGTGAGCATCGGCAACTCCGCGACCGGGTCGCTGACCGTGCAGAACGGCGGGGCTATCGCCGTGACCGGCACCGTCACCCCCGCGGCCAACGGCACCTTCACCGTCGGGTCCAACGCCGGCAGCAACGGCACCGTCACCGTCACCGGCGCCGGGTCGAGTATCACGGCCGGCGTGGCCGGGACGACGGCCGGCAACCTGACCGTCGGCAGCACCGGAACCGGGTCGCTGACCGTCCAGAACGGGGCGACGGTGACGGTCAACCCCAGCGCGACGGCCAACTCGGGGTCGATGTCCGTCGCCAGCCAGGCCAATTCGGTCGGCACGCTCACCGTCGGCACCGGGTCCACAGTGACGGTCACCGGCAACGCGTTCAACGCCATCCGCCCCGGCAGCCAGGCGACGATCAACATCCCCGGCGGCACGTGGTCGGTCGCCAACCAGTTCAGCCTCAGCGGCGGCGGCGGCACCGGCGTCGCCGCCGGGACGACCAACCTGTCGATCACCGCTGGCGGAAAGGTCCAGGCGGGCGGCCTGGCGCTGTTCGGGCAGAACTCCGGCGGCAGCGTGACGATCACCGTGGACGGCACCGGGTCGCAGTTCTCCGCCTCGACCGGGACCGGCCAGACGCAGTTCAGCAACGGCCCGGTCACCCTGACCCTGCAGAACGGGGGCAAGTTCGTCAGCAGCGGCACCGGGGCGATCTTCGTCGGCGTCCTGGCCGGCACCCACACGGTCAACGTCACCGGGGCCGGGTCCCAGTTCGCCGCCGGCAGCCAGCTGTCCCTGAGCGGCAGCGGCAGCGCCACCAACGGCCCCGGCGACGCCGTCGTCAACGTCACCGCCGGCGGGCTGGTCACCGTCGCGGGCACCACGATCTTCGGCCAGAACACCGGCTTCGCTGCCACCACCGCGGTGACGGTGGACGGGGCCGGGTCCGCGTACAACGCGACCGGGTCGGTGTCGATGCGGGAGGGCGTCAACACCCTGACCGTGCGGAACGGCGGCGCCCTCTCGACCCAGGCTCAGCTCCAGGTCGGCGGGTCGGCCACCACCCCGGCCGCCCTCGCCGTCTCCTCGTCCGCCGTGACCGTCGCCAGCGGCGGGACCGTCTCCGCGACCGGCCTGGCCCTGCTGTACGCCACCGGCACCGTCAACGTCAACGCCGGCGGCACGCTGAACGTCGGCGGCCTGTCCAACGGCACGGCGACCAGCATCGGCAGCGTCGTCACCCAGGCCGGCGGCGCCGTCAACGTCAACGGCACGGTGGCCGGGACGTACGGCGGCGTCATCAGCGGCGGCGGGTCGCTCGCCAAGAGCAACACCGGCACCCAGACGCTCACCGGGGCCGACACCTACTCCGGCAACACCACCATTACCGGCGGCACCCTGGCCCTGAGCGGCAGCGGCTCGATCGCCAACAGCCCGATCATCACCGTCGGCACCACGGCCGGGAGCGGCACGTTCGACGTGTCCGGGCTGACCGGCGGGGCGAACTTCAACGCCGGGACCAACTCCTTCGCCCTCGCCCCGGGCCAGAAACTCCAGGGCAACGGGGCGGTCACCGGCAGCACCGCCGTCCCGGCCGGCGCCACCCTGGCCCCGGGCGGCAGCATCGGCACGCTGACCGTCTCCAACGCCTCCATGTCCTGGCTGCCCGGCGGCACGCTGGCCTACGAGTACAACGACAACACCACGTCCCCCGCGCCGACGACGGCCGCGGATTTCATCGACGGCACCGGCGGCGAGACGCTGGTCCTGTCCAACCTGGGGACCGGTTCGGGGCAACAGTTCAACATGCAGCTGTTGCCGGTGCTCACCGGCCCGGCCGCGGCCGGGCCGGTCCAGTACACGGTCGGCACGTTCGGCGGCGGCGTGACGCTGCCGGCCGGCGTCTCCGGCCCGAACATCACGTCACTGTTCACGTTCGCCGGGTCATTCGCGTCGGCCCCGCAGGTGACGACCGACGGCACCAACGTCTTCGTCACCTTCACCCCGGTGCCGGAGCCGTCCACCGGCCTGCTGGTCGGCGGGGCGGCGGTCGCCGGCCTCGGCTGGCGCCGCCGGCGGCGCGGCCGCGCCGCCTGACCCCGGGTCGTCCCCGGCCCCCCCGTTCCCGCCGGCGTGAGCGATGGTTGGATGACCAGACGCCCGTACCACCCGCACGACCGGCCCGGTCCGGACGGCCGGCCCGTCGCGCC
>DASXAN010000793.1:0-3539 GCA_036406755.1 Gemmataceae bacterium | reverse complement strand
GCTCCGGCGGAAACGCCTTCGGGGGAGGCGTGGCCGTCGGCGGGGGCACGGCCGTCTTCACCGGGACGACGATCAGTAACAACACGGCCACGGGCGGGCACGGCGGGAAGGGCCTGAAAAGGACCGCCGACGCCGCGGATGGGGTCGGGCTCGGGGGCGGGCTGTATGTCGCGCCCACCGCCGCGGTCGATGTCGACGCGTTCACCCGGAAGAACATCAAGGGCAATCAGGCCTCCCCAGGTGGCGGCAACAACATCTCGGGCCTGTAGCCGGCCCCGGCGGCGAGCCCGCGGCTCGACTTCGGTGATTGTCCGGTCCGGAACCGGCCGGGTGCCCGGTCTGCGCGCCCGGTGCGGTCCCCTCGTCTCCCGCAGGCCCGACGGAGTGGGATCATGAATCGTCTTCGCAACCGATCACGCGCCGCCCTCGGACTCGCCGTCTGCGTAGCCGCCGGCCTGGGCGCGACGCTGGCGGTCCGCCCCGCGCTCGCCGGCTCCGGCGACCACGACGCGCAGAACGCATTCCCTAACGTCGGGGCCATCGTGGTGACCAGCGAATTGGCCAACCCTGACGCGCCCGTGGCGGACGGCTCCGGGGTGCTCATTCACCCCTGCATCCTGTTGACGGCGGGCCACGTCACGGCCCCGGCTGAGGACTTGCTCGCCCAGGGTTTCCCCCTGCGGGAAACCAGTCGGATCAGCTTCGGCACGGACGCGTACGCCCCCTCCACGTGGGTGGAGTGGTCCGCCGTCATGACCCACCCCGGTTTCCGGCAGCCGCACGCCGTGTCGCTCTCGGGGGCGGAGGACCTGGGCGTCGTCATCCTCAAGGAGCCGGTCGACCTGCCCCGCGCCACCCTCGCCTTCGAAGGCTTCCTGAACGACCTGAAGGGCGCCGGCCTGCTCCGGCACCCGGGCGTCGATCGGAGATTCGTTGCCGTCGGGTACGGCAAAACCGTCACCTTCCCCCCGCCCGAGGAGCACTTCGCGGACGGCCTCCGACGGTTCAACGTCCCGGGCTTTCGGGGACTGCAGCACGACACCTGGGTGGCGTTGAACATGAACCAAGCCGCCGGAAACGACGCCCTCGGACCAGGTGACTCCGGCGGGCCGTTGTTCTGGATTGGCGATCACGGGGAGCGAGTCGTCGTGGCCGTCCACTCGCACACCGACCCCCAGCGGGCGGGTCACCTGTGGGATTACCGCGTCGATACGAAAGTCGCGCGGGACTTCATCGGCGACGTGATCGCCATGGTCGAGTTGGGCCTGTTCGACTGAACGCGGCCTGACCGTCATCCCCGCGGGCGGCCCGCGCCGCGGGGGGCCGTTCACTGTCAGCGGGCCGCCAGGAGAAGACGATGGGACGACGATCTCGAAGTTGGCCGCGTGTCCGCCCGGCCGTCGTGCCGCTCGAAGTCCGGACCATGCCGTCCGTCAACCTGACGGAGGCGGAGCCGAACAACTCCCCGGCAACCGCCAACGCGATTGCCCGGATGCCGGAGACCCAGGTGCTCGTCAGCGGCAGCGTCGGCGGCCTGGGCGACCGGGACTGGTTCCGCCTCCAACTCCAACCGGGCGACGTCGTTGGTACCGCCGTGACGGGGCGGGACGGGCTGAACCCGGCGCTCCGCCTGGTCGATGCGGCCGGCACGCTGCTGGTCGCCAACGACGACGCCAACGGGTCCGGCCACACGCACCTGCCCCGGGAGTCGCCGCTGCCCGCCGCCCGCCGCGCGGAAACGGATGCCGAGGTGTACTACGTCATCAGCACGGCGGGGATGTATTTCCTCGAAGTCTCAGCCTCCGGCGACGCCGGCGTCGGGAAATACGACCTCGACACGATGGTCGCGCGGCCCGGCATGGAGTCCCGGCCGGCGGGGGCGAAGCAAATCCTGTATCTGGATTTCGACGGCGCGACGGTCAACTTCAACAAGTTCGCGGGCAACCCCATCCGCGGCGGGAGGACCCTCATCCCATTGGCCGCGGTCCTGCCGGACTGGGGCCTCACCGCCGCCGACCTGAACGCCGTCATCGACGGCGTCGTGTCCCAGGTCACGGACAAACTGTTCACGTACGTGCGGGCCAACGGTCTGAACCCCACCACGGGCGTGGAAATCTGGAATAGCCGGGACCACGCGGACCCGGGCAACGACCCACTCGTGTCCCGCATTGTGGTCGGGGGCAAGGGCGGCGAACCGGGCTTTGATCCCGGCACCGGCGGCATCGCCCAGGACATCGACGTGGGGAACTTCAAGACCGACGACATGGCCGTCGTCCTCGGGGACATTATCACGAGCGCACTCCAGTTGATCCCGATTCAGGCACCCGCCACGGTGCGGGATTTCGCCGTCGCCGGCATCGCCGACCTGGTCGCCCACGAGGCCGGGCACATCCTCGGGTGCTTCCACACGGAGCAGGACGAGGCCGACCCGACCGCGGGGATCCCCAACCTGATGGACCACGCCGCCTCTTGGCACAGCGTCGGACCCGACCACGTGTTCGGGACGGCGGACGACGGCGACGTGCAGTTCGGGGTGGACGAGTACAGCTCGGCGGACCCGTACCGCGGCCGCAACGACACGCTGAACACGGTCGCGTTCGGACTGTCGACGGGTCAACAAACGTCCGCCTGCGCCCCCGGAATGGCGGCTCCCGGCACCCCGGACGGCCCCTCAGTAGCCCGGCCCTCCGACGCCGACGCCGGCCCGGGCGGACGCCGTGCCGCGGCCGACGTGCAGGACCTGCCGGCCGACGGGGACCCGCTCACACCGCACGGGGTCGATGTGCGCGACATGTCATGGCCTGGACTCCAACCAGTTCACTGGAAGAAGCGGGACCACGTCGGCTGGTGGCAGTAGCCGGCGGCTGCAACCCTGCTCCGGTCGTCACCAGCGGGCGGCTGGTCAACCGCATCTCGCCCCGGGCGTCCGGCCGCCAAACCGGGCGACCGGGGCAGGGTGGGAAAACCGCCACCGCCCCGCTGGTCACAACCAGACTTCCTCTTGACACCCCGCGCCCCCGCGCCTATCGTCCGCCCCCTCTCAGATCGCTCTGGACCCGTAACGGCTCCGGCCGCGGCCCGCCCGCGCCGAGGCGGCTCGTCCGCCTCCGCGCCGGCCGGCCGCCGGCCGCGCGAGGACCGGACCCATGATCCGACGCCGGGTTCTCCTGGCCGGGCTGCTCGCCCTGGCCGGCTGCATGCACGCCCAGCCCCGGGCCCAGTCCGAGGACGAGTCCGACCGGGCCGACCGCGAGGCGGCCGGCGTCCGCACCGTCGGCGACGTCACCACCGTCGCCAACGCCGACGACATTTCCGTCATCGGCGTCGGCCTGGTCACCGGGCTGGAGAACACCGGCGGCGGCGCCCCGCCCGGGCCGGAGCGGGCCGCCCTGGAGGACTACCTCCGCAAGCTCGGCGTCGAGAACATCAAGGAGCTGTTCAACTCCAAGACCACCGCCCTGGTCCACCTGTCGGCCCGCGTCCCGCCCGGCATCCACAAGGGCGACCCCGTGGACATCTTCGTCAGCGTCCCCGACAGC
>DASXAN010000792.1:0-8767 GCA_036406755.1 Gemmataceae bacterium | reverse complement strand
GGGTCCGGGTGACGGCCGTCCAGCGGGGCGATTGATTCCGGCGGGGTCGCGCCACCCCACCTCAGAACCATCCCAAAACGGCCGGAATCATCTTCATGTCTGGCTCCAACCGGCCGTCGGACAATGTCTTGCGGCAGTTTGCTGGTTCCGGAATCGATGGCCGGTTATGGCTCTGGCCGGAGTCATGAACGGCCGATCCTAGCTGTTTACCCAACCGCAAGTCTGCAAAACACTTCCGTACATTTCGGCCCGAGAATGCCGAAAAAACCTCAGAAAAATGCTGAGCGGTTGTCCGCAATCGGCAAGAAACTTCAATTCCTCAAATAGACGCCCAGCTTGGTGCGCACAGAGGAGGAGTGCCGTGAGTTGGTCCGGAAGCAGGGCAGGACGGACGCCACAGAAGCCGCGGTGGGTCGGCCGGCGACAGCTACTCTGGGAGGGCCGGCCTGCCAAGGAGTACGGACGGGAGGCGCCAGGGCAGATGCCGGTCTTGGACCGGTTCCAGTCCCACCGCTGGCCGAGGGTGATCGACGTATCGGACCTCGTGCCGCGCGGGGTCAACTCGAAGCGGTGGGTGGGCAACACGGTGAAGAACCTGAACCGCGGTCTGACGGGCATCCGGTTCCACGCGGACGGGGCGAACCATCACATCTCCTGGGGCGAGGCGTAGGTTATCTACACCTATCTACACCCTGAAGGTTGTTGACTTGGTCGATGAGCCTCGTCAGAGTAGTGAGCGCCTCTCATTGGCGGGATACGGTCATGACTGCCCAGGCCGAACTTGCTCCCGTTCTGCCAGCCACACGGCCGGACCTGCCGCGGCGAGGCTTCACGGCGGTGCGCGTGCTGCTCGGTCTTGTCCTGCTGACGGCGGCCGGCCTGAAACTCTACGGCCTAAATGTCACGGCCCTGCCGCGGGTCGGCTGGTTCGCCACGCCGCAGGTGCAGTTGGTCGTGGCCGAGTGGGAGCTGGTGCTTGGCCTGTGGCTGCTGTCCGGGGCGGCCCCAGCCGGGGCGTGGCTGGCGGCCGTCGGCACCTTCCTCGCATTCGCCGCAGTGAGCGGATACTTCGGTTGGATCGGCGTGGCAAGTTGCGGGTGCCTGGGCGTCATCCGGGCTAGCCCGTGGACAGCGTTCGGTGTGGACGTGGCCGCCCTGCTACTGCTTGCCGCCACTCGACCAAGCTTCCGGACCACCTCGCTCCGGGTTTCCTTCCGCCCGGCAGTTATCCCATTGGGAGCCGCGGTCATTCTGGTGTTCCTCACTGGGATCGGGGCGGTCCTCTACGGCTCTCCGGCGGCGGCGCTCGCCCGGCTCCGGGGAGATACCATAACCGTCTCCACGGACTACCTCGATTTCGGGGCCGTTTCGGCCGGGAAGGTTGTGGAGCGGTCGGTCGACGTACAGAACTGGACCGATCGGCCAGTGCGGTTGATCGGCGGCACGTCGGACTGCTCGTGCGTGACGACGTCCGATCTGCCGCTGACCGTGCCGCCGGGCGAGGCCCGGGCCGTGACGATCCGGATGAAGGCTCCCCCGACCAAACCCGGGGCGGTCACCCGCGTGGCCGAACTATGGACTGACCATCCCGACCGGCGGACGGTCCGCATCCGGGTCGGGTTCCTAGAGGTGGAGTGATTCGTGGGCGGTCCTCGAACCGCGGGTGAGAGTGAGGTTGGACCTTCGCAAGGAGTCTGCCATGGCGCGGATGTACACGACGCTGACGAACGTGTTCGGCTGTCTGGCCGCGGTGCTGCTGGTTCTTGCAGCACTGGCGGCGCCGACCCAGCAGGCGCGCGCCGACGACCCGATCCCGTGCGGTCCACGTCAGCCGTGTCCGGCGGACTACACGTGCGTGAATGAAGGAGAGGGCCCATACTGCGTCCTTACACCGTGGTGCTTGACTAACCCGACCCCTTGTAGCAGTGGCCACTGCCTCACACAGGGCTGGGTCTGTCAAGATGCCCCGAATACCGCCCCGTGCTACTGCGATGTTCCCTAGTAGTGGCTTCGTGGCCGCCTTGTCCGACTTTGGCAACCGAAAAGACCGAAGAAGGGCGATTTCGCGCGCATCGATAGTTGGATGTAGATTCTGACCACGATCCTGATAATCAACGGTGCCCGTGCAGTTTGCACCGCGGGCACCGTTAAGTGTTCCGCGTTGTCAACCTAAAGGCACAACCCTAATGTTCCCTATTGCCACCTTTCCACACCGTGCGAGTCGCGCGCTATCGGCAGGTCACGGTGAATCCACGAGAACGGCCCCACCCGGAATGAGTTATGGACGCGCCGCGGTGCTCACGACGGCAATCGCCATGCTTTCCGCAGTATCGGCGCCCGCCCAGACGGTTCCAAAAGACGTGTCAATGCAGCTTGAGAGCGGTTGGGCTTTCCTTCGGCAGTTGGATGAACAGGAATGTCAATACAGCGTCAAGGGTTCGCGGTTTGATCCGAAGGAAGGAGTGATGCGCGAGACTACTACGGTGCGAATTGACCGAAAGCCGGGCTTCTTTCGCTGTACAACATTTGCAAAGGAAGTGACTGGTACTATGGGCTTCAACCCGGATTACTTTTTTTCCATCGGCCAGCGGGATGGCAAGGACGCCTACCTTACCAGGGCTACGCGAACCGATCCGGACGGCACAAATGTAGACATTCGCGATACGATACTGTCTGGGCCAATGACAATGAGCTTTTTCCCGTTGAGCTGCATCAATCTCCAGCCGGGTGACGTATTGCTGCGAAACTCTTCTTTCAGGATTGTCAGCGTGCGGCCTGCTGAGAGCGGATTGCTGGATGTCAGGGTTCAGTTTGATCAGACCATTCCGGGACGACCTCCCGCCCCGACCAGCATCACATTGACACTCGATCCGAGTAGGTATCATTGCGTCCTTCGCTACCGATACGATGAGTTTCTCGGAGAGAAAAAGGACATCGAGTTCAGCCGAATTGTCGGAGAACTGAATGGCCGCCTGGTGTGTACGCGTTGCGAACTTAAGCAACCAAGTGCGCGATACCACCGTGTCTGTACGTTTGAAGACTATGATTTCGCGTTGGGACAACCTGACAGGCAGTACTATCTGTCGCATTACGGACTCCCTGAACCCGTCGGGGTAACGGCCCCGAAAAAAGCTGCGCCGCTCTTCATGTGGCTGCTGGTCGCGGCAGCCGTTGCGGTTATTCTGGCAATCAGTTTCCGTTTCTTAGCCAAGGGCCGCCCACCAAAGCCGGCGGGTGAAGCTACTTGGACGCCATAATCGCGGGTGATTGCGGAGAAGCGAAATGATCGCATGGGTTGCTCGGCCATGCTTGGTCGTGGGGCTTGGGCTACTAGTTGCGCTGATTCTGTTGAGGCAAACCGTAGGATCACCGGAAACCGCTACGCATCGGCCCGCCAACGGGCTGGCATTGATAGAGATCCCCGACGTCGAATGCGGATCGTTAGCGACTGGCGGCGACTTGTTTCATACGGTCAGAATAACCGTGATCAACAAGACCGGCGACCCGGTTCGGCTGGTCGGGGCTTCGGCTGGCTGCCGCGGATATACCTGCCATGACATCGACGTGCGAGATCAAGTACTCGTCCCTGCCGGTGCCGAGGTTCAAATCACCGCTAAGCTGAGGGTCGTCGTTCCAGGACCCTTCGATGTCCCTTTCGAGATCTTCGTTAATGATGGAAACTTGCGCGAGGTGACTGGACGGTTTCGGGGGCGCGGGGTGTCGCCATGAAGGTGCGCGAATTGCAGGATGGGGATGCAAGCCGACGAGCCTTCACGCTCCTAGAATTGCTGGTCGTCGTTGCGATCATGGCAGTCTTGGTCGGCCTCCTGTTGTGCGCCGTCCAGCGGGTCCGCGAGGCGGCTGCCCGGGCCAAGTGCCAGAACGCTGTCCGCCAGCTTGCCCTCGGCCTGCACCAATTCCATGATGCCAACGGTGCCCTGCCGGCGGGCCACCGGACGCTGTTCAATCGCGACGTGCTGCCGTTCTCCGGCTGGACGCTGTCCGTCCTGCCCTACGTCGAGCAGCAGGTCCTCTACGAACAAGCCCGGGCATCGTACCGCAAACTGCCGTTGCCGTGGTTCAACCCGCCGCACGGCGGTATGAGCACCGTCGTCCCCGCCTTCCTCTGTCCGAGCGACTACCGCGTCGTTACCCCGCAGATTTCCGGCCGGAGCAAGCGGCTCGTGGCGTTCACGTCCTACCTCGGCGTGGCCGGCAAGAGCACCCAGGCCAAGGACGGCGTGCTCTACCAGGACTCCCGCACCAACCTGCTCGCCGTCGCCGATGGGACGAGCACCACGCTCTTGCTCGGCGAGCGGCCGCCCAGCGCCGACTTCCAGCACGGCTGGTGGTACGCCGGCATCGGCCAGCGGTTCACCGGCAGCGGCGACCTGATCCTCGGCGTGCGCGAGCCGAACCTGCTGCCGATCGTTTCGGGATCGAAGTGCGGTCCGGGCAACTATCCGTTTATGCCGGCGGGTGGCTTTAGCGACCAATGCGGCATGTTCCACTTCTGGTCGCCGCATCCCGGCGGAGCCAACTTCGCCTTTTGCGACGGGTCGGTGCGGTTCCTGTCGTACTCGGCCAACGACGTCATGCCCGCCCTCGCCACCCGCGCCGGCGGCGAAACCATCGCCGTGCCCGACTGACCCGGCCGCCAACTCCCCTAGCCAGCCCCGGCCGCGTGAGCTACACTCATCGTATGGCCGAGCTGCTTCCGCTCCTGCTGATCCTCGCACCCCCCGGGGGACCCAGGGTGCCGTGACCGCTTGACCCGCAAGCACTCACTCACCGGCCCTGGGACCCCGAGTTCCAGGGCCGGTTTTGTTTCCGGGAGAGTCTCCCCATGCCGACCGCCGACCGCCTCATCATCTTCGACACCACCCTCCGCG
Organism: Gemmataceae bacterium; assembly: GCA_036406755.1. Classification (GTDB taxonomy): domain Bacteria; phylum Planctomycetota; class Planctomycetia; order Gemmatales; family Gemmataceae; genus DASXAN01. The sequence continues at coordinate 3,875 of DASXAN010000792.1, read as the reverse complement.
ACGGCGAGCAGTCCCCCGGCGCCAGCATGAACCTCGCCGAGAAGCTCGAGATGGCCCACGCCCTCAAAGACCTCGGCGTGGACGTCATCGAGGCCGGCTTCCCCATCGCCTCCCCCGGCGACTTCGAGGCCGTCCAGACCATCGCCCGCCAAGTCCACGGCCCGACCGTCGCCGGCCTGGCCCGGTGCAACCCGGCCGACATCGACCGCGCCTGGGCGGCCCTCCGCGACTGCCCCAAGCCCCGCCTGCACGTCTTCCTCGCCACCAGCGCCATCCACCGCGAGTACAAGCTGCGGATGACCCCCGAGGAGATCGTCCGCCGGGCCGTCGAGGGCGTCGAGCGGGCCAAGGGCTACTGCGAGGACGTCGAGTTCTCCCCCGAGGACGCCGCCCGCACCGAACTCGACTTCCTCGCCGAAGTGGTCGAGCGGGCCATCGAGGTCGGGGCCACCACCGTCAACATCCCCGACACCGTCGGCTACGCCGTCCCCGAGCAGTACGCCGCCGCCATCCGCCACCTCAAGGCCAACGTCCGCGGTATCGAGAACGTCGTCATCAGCGTCCACTGCCACGACGACCTCGGCCTGGCCGTCTCCAACAGCCTGGCCGCCCTGAAGGAGGGCGCCCGCCAGGTCGAGTGCACCATCAACGGCATCGGCGAGCGGGCCGGCAACTGCGCCCTGGAGGAAGTCGTCATGGCGGTCAAGACCCGCCCGGACTACTTCGGCCTCCAGACCGGGATCAACACGCGGCTCTTGTTCCCGACCAGCCGCAAGCTGACCCGCGTCACCGGGCTGGTGGTGCAGCGGAACAAGGCGGTGGTCGGGCAGAACGCCTTCGCCCACGAGGCCGGCATCCACCAGGACGGCATGCTCAAGCACCGCACCACCTACGAGATCATGCGGCCGGAGGACGTCGGACTGCCCAAGACGGAGCTGGTGCTGGGCAAGCACTCCGGCCGGCACGCCCTGCGGGACCGGGTCAACGAGCTGGGTTACCACCTGGACGACGGCCAGATGCAGCGGCTGTTCGAGCAGTTCAAGGTGCTGGCCGACCGCAAGAAGGAGGTCTACGACGCCGACATCGAGGCGCTGGCCGAGGCGCAAATCCACCGCGGCCCGCAGTCTGCCATGTGGACGCTGGAGGCGTTCACCTGCAATGCCGGCACCGGCACCATCCCGATGGCGGCCGTCTGCCTCTGGCGGCAGGACGGCACGATCGTCCGCCAGGCGGCGATGGGCGACGGGCCGGTGGACGCGGTGTTCAAGAGCATCGACCAGATCACCGGCATCGAGGTGAAGGTCCGCGACTACCGCGTCCGCAGCGTCAGCACCGGCGAGGACGCGCTGGGCGAGGCCCAGGTCGAGGTCGAGTACCAGGGCAAGGTGCTCAGCGGCCGCGGCGTCAGCACCGACATCATTGACGCCAGCGCCCAGGCGTACCTGCAAGTCATCAACCGCATCGCCCTGCGGCAGTCGCTGGACGAGCGGATCCGGCCGACGGACGCCCCGCCGCGGGAGGAGCCGGCGTTGGCCCCGGCGGCCGGGTCGTGACGGGTGTGCGAGAACTGCGGACGGCCCCGGCATTAGCAATGGTGGCGGGGTCGCCCGATTTTTTTCGCCGATGTCGGGCTGACCGGCGTTCTACACGATTGTCAGGACGGGCCGCGTGCAGGCCGTCCGCCGGCGGGTCGGGGTCGTCCCGTTTCCGCGCCGGCCGCAACTGGTCAGGTAGACGACCACAACCGGCGGCATCGGCCCGCGGCGGCGGCCCGGCGGGATTTTCTGGAAATCCCGCTTGCGGCCGGGCGAACACCGGGGTAGGATGGGTCATCACCTAGAAAATTAGGTGATGCCGCCGAGGCGCTTAGACCGGGGGGATTGGACATGCGACCGCTGCAACCGAAGTGGGGGTTGGCCCTGACGGCCGCCGGGACGGTCGGGATGGGGTTGTTCCTGATGGCCCGGTCGACCCCGCCGGCACACCCGCCGGAGCGGCCGGTGGCGGAGTGGGTGGACCAGCTGCACGACCCGGCCCCGGAGCAGCGGCGGGAGGCGGCCGCGGCCCTGGGGCGAATCGGCCCCGGGGCGGTGCCGGCCCTGCGACCGCTGATCGAGGCCATGGCCGACGACGACCTGATGACCCGGACACAGGCGACGGTCGCGGCCGGGCGGGTCGGGCTGCTGGGGCTGGACCGGCTGACCGAGGCGCTGGACGCCCCGGACGGGCGGACCCGCCGCGGGGCGGCGTCGGCGCTGGGGCTAATCGGCCCGATGGCCGCCCCGGCCGTGCCGGGGCTGGTGCACCGGCTGTCGGACGAGGACGAGGCGGTGCGGTTCAGCGCCGGGCGGGCGCTGGAGCGGATCGGGCCGGCCGCCGTGCCGGCCCTGCTGGCGGAACTGCGGTCCGGGCCGCCGCTCGGCCGGGCGGGGGCGGCCGAGGCGCTGGGCGGGATCACGCCGCCGCCGACGGCCGCGGCCGGCCCGCTGTCGGCCGCCCTGGACGACGCGGAGGTGGCGGTCGCCTCGGCCGCCGCCATCGCCCTGCCGAACCTGGGCCCGGCCGCCGTGCCGGCGCTGACGGCGGCCCTGGCCCGGCCGCGGCTGGAAACCCGCCGGCTGGCGGCCACCAGCCTGTCGGCGCTGGCGGCCGTGGCCGCCCCCGCCGCCGGCGCCCTGACGGCCGCTCTGGCCGACCCCGACCCGGCCCTCCGCCGGACGGCCGCCGAGGCGCTGGGGCGGATCGGCCCGGCCGCCCGCCGGGCGGTCACGCCGCTGCTGGGCGCCCTCCGCGACGCCGACCCGACCGTCCGTCTGGCCGCGGCCGACGCCCTGGGTCAACTCGGCCGCGACGCCCGGGACGCCATCCCCACCCTGATGGACCTCCAGGCCGACGGCGCCCCGCCGGTCCGCCGGGCCGCCACCCAGGCGCTGGTCCGCATCGTCCTGGCCGGCCGGCCGGCCGACGGCCGCCGCGCCGGCGATTCGCCGACCCTCCCGGCCAACGGCTGACCGCCGCATCACGGCCGTGACCCGACCGGGCGGGATGACCCCCGCCCGGTTTTTTTGCGCGCCGCCCCGGCCCGGGCGGTTGGCACCCGATTCGCAACTGGGAGCGGGTGGATGAATCCCCGTCGCCCGCCCCCCGAGTCGCGTACCATGTTCCGTCCCACGGTCCTGATACTGGCCGTCGCCGCCACCACCCGCACCGCCGGCACTTCGCCGGACGCGTTCGCCCAGCCGCCGCCCGACCCGCTGGCCGGCTACGTGCAGCGGCTGCACGGGGGGGACGCGGTGGACCGGTCGCGGGCGGCCAAGGCGCTGGGCGCGCTGGGCGAGTCGGCCGGCCCGGCCGCGCCGGCCCTGGCGCAGGCGCTAGGCGACCGCGACCCGTTCGTGGCCCGGGCCGCGGTCGGTGCCCTGTGCCAGATCGGCCCGGCGGCCGTGCCGCCGCTGGAACGGGCGCTGGACAGCCGCGACGCGACGGTGCGACGGCACGCGGCGGTGGCCCTGGGCCGGGTAGGGCCGGCGGCCGCCCCGGCGGTCAAGGCCCTGGTGCGGGCGCTGAAGGACGTGGACGCGGCCGTGCGGCGGCGGGCGGCCCTGGCCCTGGACAGGATCGGCAAGGCCGGGGACGGCGCCGTGACCGGCCTGATCGCCGCGCTGGGCGACCGCGACCCGACCGTGCGGCTGACCGCGGCCGTGGCCCTGGGCGACCTCGGCGCGGACGCGGCGGACGCGGCCGGCCCGCTCGGCGACCTGCTCAAGGGCGACGACGACAAGCTCCGCTCGGCCGCCACGGAGGCGCTGCGCAAGATCACCGCCCCGAAGCCGAAGAAGAAGGACTAACCACAGATGCACACGGATGAACACGGA
>DASXAN010000791.1:0-2115 GCA_036406755.1 Gemmataceae bacterium | reverse complement strand
GGCGAAGACCGGCTGAAGCCGGGACTCCAACGAAGAACTTGACCCGCCCTCGCCCGGCGGTGACAATCGCCTGTCAGGTCCCCCCACCCCCGTGCCGAGACCGCCCCCGTGTTCCGCTACTTCAAAGGCCAGCCGACCGACTACGTCATCCGCTACTCCGGCGGCCGCGTCCGCGCCGAAGGGCCGGGGCTGGCGTTCTTCTACCTGCCCTACAACACCCAGGTCGTCGCCGTCCCGACGCAGAGCCTCGAGGCCGCGTTCGTGTTCAACGAGCTGACCCGCGATTACCAACAGATCACTCTCCAGGGGCAGGCGACGTATCGGGTGCGCGACCCGAAGGCCGCGGCCGCCCAGCTCAACTTCCGCATCAACCCCACCACCCTGGCCTACGCGTCCGACGACCCGGAGAAGCTCGGCCGGCGGGTCGCCAACCTGGTGCAGGTCGAAACCCGGGCGGAGGTCGCCCGCCGGCCGCTGGAGGAGGCGATCCGCGAGGCCACCGCCCTGGCCGCCGCCGTCGCCGACCGCGTCCGGGCCGCCCCGGCCCTGGCCGCCCTCGGCGTCGAACTCCAGACCGTGGACATCCTGTCCGCCCGGCCGACGCCGGAGGTCGCCAAGGCGCTGGAGGCCGAGTACCGCGAGGCGCTGCTCCGCAAGGCCGACGAGGCCGTGTACGCCCGCCGGGCCGCCGCCGTGGACGAGGAGCGGACCATCAAGGAAAAGGAACTCGCCACCGACGCCGCCCTGGAGGAGAAGCGGCAGGGGTTGATCGCCCTCCAGGGGGCCAACGCCATTCAGGAGGCCGACTACCAGGCCCAGACCCGCGAGCGGTCCGCCGCCGCGGAGGCCAAGGCGGCCGAGCAGCAGCTGGCCGTGTTCCGGTCGCTGGAGCCGCGGGCCTTGCTCGCCTACGCCCTGCATGAGCTGGGGGCCAACGCCGGCCGGGTCGGCAACCTGACCGTCACCACCGAACTGCTCGCCGGCCTGCTCAACCCCCCGGCCGGCGACGGCAAGCCGGGGTGAGCCGATGGCCGCGTTCGACAAAGTCGTCCTCATCACCCGCAAGACGACACTCGACGAACTCGTCGAGCGGTACAGCACCCGCGCCCAGGCCCGGTTCCTGATGGAGTCGCGGGGCGAGTCGTTCGCCGACGTCGGGGCCGCCCACGCCACCTACTACGCGGCCCTCGCTCAGCTCAAGGCGGCTCTGCCCCGCGGCGTCCGGGTGCAGCAGATCGACCGCGGCTTCCTGCCGACGTTCCTGTTCGGCCCGCACGACCTGGCCGTGACGCTCGGCCCGGACGGCCTGGTGGTTAACGCCGCCAAGTATCTGCAGGAGCAGCCGCTGCTGGCGTTCAACCCCGACCCGGCGCGGATGGACGGCGTCTTGATCCCGTTCACGGCCGACCACGCGAAGGCGTGGCTGCCGTTCGCGCTCGACGGCAACCTGTCGCGGCGGCTGATCACGATGGCCGTCGCCCGGCTCGACGACGGCCAGTCGCTTTACGCCGTCAACGACCTTTTCGTCGGCCAGCGGTCGCACGTCTCGGCCCGCTACCGGCTCCGGTATCGCGGCCAGGAAGAGGCGCAGTCGTCGAGCGGGATCATCGTCTCGACCGGGGCCGGGTCCACCGGCTGGCTGCGGTCGATCCTGGCGGGGGCGGCCGGCGTGGCCGCCGGACTCGGCGGCGGCGACAAGTTCCGGGACAAGTACCGGTTCGACCCGGAAGCGGAGTCGTTGCGGTTCAGCGTCCGCGAGCCGTTCGCCAGCCGGGTGTCGGAGGCCGGGCTCGTGTACGGCGACCTGGCAGGCGGCGAAGAGCTGGAGGTGGCGTCGCAAATGCCGCAGAACGGCGTGATCTTCAGCGACGGGGTCGAGGCCGACTACCTCGGGTTCGACACCGGCCGGATCGCCCGGATCGGCGTCGCCGACCGGAAGCTGCACCTGCTGGCGGTGCCGGGGCGACATTGACGTGCCCCTCCTTCCGGCTCCGGCCGACGCTTGGCACGGTCAGTTCAGCCCCGGACGGGCGGCCGTCAGTAGCCAGGGGTGGAGCGGAGCGGAACCCCTGGAACTCTCGGAGCGTAAGAAAAAGAGCCGCGGGGGGGGGGGGG
>DASXAN010000790.1:0-3573 GCA_036406755.1 Gemmataceae bacterium | reverse complement strand
CGCGGCGTCGAACTGGGCGGGCGGGAAGTCCGGGTTGAGGACCAGGTCGCGGAAGTAGTACGCCGCCACCCGCTGATTCCCGCCGGCCGTCAGCACGTTGCCGACCTGGAGCCAGTGGTCCGTGTCGAAGCTGACCTCGACCGTCACCACGCCGTCCTCCTCCGGCGGGTCGCACGTCCGCCGCAGGACGTAGCACGGCACGTCGCCGGCCTCCGCCACCGGCTTGACGCCGAGGTACTCGACCTTCAGCCGGCCGCGGTCGGCGGCGGCCTGCCAGGCGGCCAGCGTCCGCTCCGTCCCCTTGGCCAGCCCGAACTCCGGCAGGGCGTACCGGCCGGCGGCCATGGCGTCGGCGCTGTACGGGTCACGGTGGTGGACGATGTGCAGGATCTTGCCACGAGCCAGAGCCTTGCCGCCGTTCTGGCCGGCCACGTACAGGGCGCGGTCGGCCATGCCGGCCGGCGGCGACTGCCACGCCAGCAGGACGGTGAACGGGTCCTCCCGGAAGGCGACGGCGATCGTCTCGGTCGGCCCCAGTTTACCGTTGAGCCGCTCCTGCTTGACCAGCGTTGCCCGGTAGCCGCGGACCTCCTTGCGGTACCGCAGCAGGGCGGCGCGGAGGAAGGCGGGCGCGTCGGACCAGGCCAGCGATTCGAGCCGGTCGGCGGACGGCAGCTCGGCCGTCGGGTCGAGCACCGGCGGCGGGGGCGGCGGCTCGTGCGGCACCGGCGCGTCGAAGTACCCCTGCGACAGCCCGTACAGGCCCAGGGCGGACAGCCCGAGCAGGGCGAGCAGCATCAGGGAGACGATGGTCAGGAACCGGCGCACGGGAGGCACTCCGCAGGCGGGAGCCGACGGGGCTACTGTAAGGGGCCGGCCGGCGGGCCGCAACCGCCCGGCCGGGGGAAACGGGCTGCACGAATCGCGCCGGTGGCTCCTACCAACATCGGCGGCCGGCGGCCGGCGGCGTGACGGAACCGCCCGGCGATCAGCGGCCAACCGGGGGTGGGCGCGGCAAATCCGGCCCCGGCCGCACACCGTACCGCGCCGTAGCATGATCGGAGATTGGTCCGACGGCCGGAACGAGGGAGGGGCTGATGAAGAGCGAATGGCTGGTGTACACGATCATCGCGGGCCTGGCGTGGGGCACGTACGTGCCGATGATCGCCTTCGGCGGGCGGACGCTGGAGGGGAACCGGTTCGGGGCCCTCTTGTGCGTCGGCGTGGCCTACTTCCTGATCGCCGTGCTGCTGCCGCTGGGGCTGTTCGTGTCCGGCCAGGAGAAGTGGCCGCCGATGAACGTGACCGGGCTGACGTTCGCCGGCCTGGCGGGGGTGGCCGGGGCGGTCGGGGCGGTCGGGGTGATCTTCGCCTCCAGGGCGGCCGGCGGGCCGAAGGCGGCGGCCAGCATGTACATCGCGCCGCTGATCTTCGGCCTGGCGCCGGTGCTGAACACGGTCATCAGCCTGTTCTGGCACCCGACGCCGGACCGGCCGTTCCACTTCGCCCCGCCGGAGCACATGCCGGGATGGAAGCTGTTCGCCGGGATCGCGTTCGTGGCCGTCGGGGCGGCCCTGGTGCTGTTTGCGAAGGAGGAGGACGAGCGGGCGCCGCGGCCGACAGCCGCGGCCGCGGTGGCACCGACCGGCCCGCCGGTCTGACGCGCTACACGCGGACGACGACCTCCGGGCCGCCGAGGGCCGACCAGTCGAACTCGATCCGCTGGAACCGGTCGAGGCCGCCGTTGACGCCGAGGATGCCGGACGCCCGGCCCGCCCAGAAACTGCCGACCGGCGTGAAGCCGACCACCGCCGGCCATCGGAATGGTCGACCGACGCCGGCCGGGTCATTGAGTTGAAGGCCGACCCGTTCAAACCAGACGGGAAACCCGGTTCGGCTGACGCTACTACCCATCGTGGCCACCGGTGCCGCCGAGGTTCGGCCCAGGCCCGTCCGCACGGCGACCCACTCGGCGAACAGACAGCACTCGGCGCCGGTGTCCAAGACCACGTAGAGTTGGACGGCCGTCCGCGGGCCGATGACCGTGAGTGGAATGATCGGTCGGTCGGCGGCGAACCCGCTCGCGGCGAACGGTTGGGACGACGGCTGGGCCGGCGGCAGCGGGAATCGGAAGAGGCTCAGTCGAGAACCCTCCACCCGAACTCGGGGATGCCGTCATGCTCCTTTAGGCAGTCGATTACATACGTTCCCGGCGGCAAGCCCGCGCCGTCAACCAGCCGGAACAACCCGTCGATATCGTCTGCCGCGAACAATACGTGCCGCCCGTCCTCGGACCAGGCGACGTACTGGCCCTTGTAGCGGACCAGGTCCTCCGGGTCGTGGTTGATGTTGAAGTTGTTCACGATCACGACGTCGTCCGTCAGTGGCTTCAGCGTATCGTCGGTCGGCATGGCGCGTCCCCCCGTGGGCTTCCGCCCCCATTCTACCGCACCCCGCCGCCGGGCCGCCACCGCGGCTACTTCGCCGGCTCCAGCGCCGCCAGGCCGACGTCGATATACTGCCCGCCGCGGACCTGGTGGCAGTGCACGGCGAACACGTTCCGCCCCGGCCGCAGCGCCGCGGCCGCCTCCGGCCGCAGCCGCATCGTCTGGTACTCCGTCACGTACCCCGACACCTTCGCCGCCAGCACGCCGTTGACGTACACCTCCGCGTCGTCGTCGTGGTGCAGCCGCAGCCGCAACTGTCCGTCCCCCGGCCAATGCCCCGGCATCTCGAACGACCGGCGGAGCCAAATGTCCGGCGTCTTCCACTCCGTGCGGACCACCGCCCCCGGCGTGCCGGCCGTGCCGAACCCGCCCGGCCCGGTCTTCCACGACGCGTCGTCGAAGTCGGCCTTGGACCAGTCGTCGGCCGGCTTGTCGGCCGTGTACCGCCACGTCTGCGGCTCCTGCTGGGAAGTCGGCACCAGGTCGCGGACCACCGGCGGCGGGCCGGCCAGCGCCTTGTGGGCGGCGACGACCTTCTCCAGCGGCATCTTCACCACCGCCCGGTCGTAGGTCATCAGCCCGTTCACCTCGACTTCCACGTCGGTCGTCTGCGTGTAAATCGCCGCGGACAGGCCCCGGCCGATGAGCGGGTGCAGCCGCTCGATCAGGTCCAGGTAGGTGTCGGTCAGCTCCTCCGGCGACTTCAGCGCCCCGCCATAGCCCCAGTTGCGGTCGGACTCGACCCAGGTGTGCCCGCGGACCGGCAGCCCCAGGCCGCCGAACTCGCCGAGCACCGCCGCCCGCTTCTCCTCCGGCTTCGGCATGCCGGGGCCGCGGTAGACGTGGATGTCGTGCACGTCCCCGGTCGGGAAGTCGTTCCAGCCGCTGGCGCAGTTGACCAGCCGGGACGGGTCGTACTTCTTCACCCACTCGGTGACGCGGACGGTGTCGAACTGGCCCCAGCCCTCGTTGAACGGCACCCACATGACGATGCACGGGTGGTTGCGGCGGGCGTCGATCAGGGCCTTCAGCTCGCGGTCGTAGATCGCCGCCGACTCCGGCGACCGCTTGATCTCGCCGCGGCCCGGGCGGACGGAGGCGTCGCCGCTGGGCATGTCCTGCCAGA
>DASXAN010000789.1:0-6063 GCA_036406755.1 Gemmataceae bacterium | reverse complement strand
GAGGGTGTTGTGGAACGGCAACCGGCCGCCGCGGAGCAGGCAGTAGGTCACGGCCAGGGCGTACTGATCGGTCCGGTCGCTCAGCTGGCCGCGGTACACCTCGGGGGCGGCGAAGTCGAGCGTGCCGGCCCGGCCGTGCGTCTCCAGGGTGGTCGTCAGCGCGGCGGACAGGCCGAAGTCGGCGAGCTTGGCCCGCCCGCCGCAAACGAGGATGTTGCTCGGCTTGATGTCGCAGTGTTGGAACGCGACCCGCCGGCCCTCGTGGTTGTGCTGGTAGGTGTTGAGGAAGTCGAGGGCGATGGCGGATTGCGACAGGTACTGACAGACCAGCTCCGGCTTGACGGCCGTGCCGTGCTCGGCGACGTACAGGTCTAGCAGGTCCATCAGGCTGTACTCGGCCAACTCCATCGCGATGACGAGGTAGTCGGCCTGGAGGAACACCTGATAGACGCGGAGCAGGTTCGGGTGGTACAGCCCACTCAGCGCCTGGAACGACCGGACCTCCTTGGTGGCGATACTCGAGTTCCGGCACCGCATGAACTTCAAGGCGACCGTCGTCCCGTCCGGCCCGTGGGCCTCCCAGACCTCGCCGCACGCGCCGCGGCCGAGCGGCAGGTGCAGGACGAAGCCGGGAAACGGCTCTTCGCCCGGCTGGAGATGGAACGCCTGCGGCACAACGGCCCCCGGGTCGTCGTGTGGGTCGAATCCGGCTTGGCGCCACGAGTTGCGCCACACCGTGGATCGTCGTTGAGCTTCGTGTGAACTCTAGCACACCCCGGGCCGGCCGGCCGGCCCGGGCGCGGTTTTTGCCGCGAGGGCTGGCGCTAACGGTCACGTAACATGGGCCGGGAAGTCCGTGTAGCACGGCGGGCGGACTGCGGTTAGGATGAGGGCGGATACGACCACCCTGTTGGGGGTACGCGGAGGCACGGCGATGGGACGGACTCGAATCCTGATCGGCTGGGCGGCGGCGGCGCTGCTGGCGGCGGCGGCCCGCGGGCCGGCGGCCGGCGACGACGGCCTGCGGCAAAAAGCCCTGCAACTCAACGACATCACGGGCAAGGACGCCATCACCGGCAAGATCCTCGAGCTCATCAAGGACAAGCCGGAGCTGAAGAAGCTCATCGCCGAGGCCGGCAAGATGGCCAAGGACAAGGACCAGCCGTTCAACTACAACGGCGCCTACATCCTGGCCAAGGCCGCCTACGTCAGCAAGGACTTCGACAACAGTCTGGCATTCTACAAGATCTGCGCCGACCAGGCGGTGAAGCTCCGCAGCGGCCAGAAGCTGGTGGACGTCTACGACGGCCTGATCGCGCTGTTCCTCGACAACAAGAAGTACGACGAGGCGGTCAAGGCGTGCCAGGAGTTCCTGGACGTCAAGGGCGGCGGCCAGGCGGTCGAGCGGGTCAAGCCGTTCGTCATGGAGAAGATGATCCAGTCGCTGGCCAAGCAGCAGAAGTTCGACGAGGCCCTGAAGCTGACCGAGAAGCTGATCGAGGCGGACGAGGGCGGGTGGTACTTCATGCGGCTGAAGGCGGAGGTGCTGTTCGACGCCGGCAAGGTCAAGGACGGGGTGGACGCCTACGAGGCGGCCGTCGACAAGATCAAGGCCGGCAAGGACGAGGACAAGAAGGAGGAATTCACCAACCTGTGCCGGGAGACGGTCGGGCGGTGGATGCTCGACTCCGCCCGCCGGGAGAAGTACGACCAGCCGCTGGCGGCGGCCGCCGAGCTGGCCAAGAACGACTGGTACTTCGCGCAGCTGCGGGCCGAGGTACTCCGCGAGGCCGGCAAGCTCGACGAATCGATCGCCGCGTTCCAGGACGCGATCACCCAGCTCGGCAAGGCGAAGGGGCTGGAGAACGAGGCCCGGGACAAGCACGTCGAGCGGTGCAAGTACGCGATGAGCGGCGTCTACACCGACATGGGCCAGATCGACAAGGCGACCGACCAGCTCCGCGAACTGCTCAAGGCCCACCCGGACAGTTCGACGTACAACAACGACCTCGGCTACGTCCTGGCCGATCACGACAAGGACCTGGACGCGGCCGAGGCGATGATCCGCAAGGCGCTGGAGCTGGACAAGGCCGAGCGGGCCAAGCTCAAGGACAAAGGGCTGATCGGCGACGACGACGACAAGGAGAACGCCGCCTACCTCGACAGCCTCGGGTGGGTGCTCTACAAGAAGAAGAACTACGCCGAGGCGAAGAAGTACCTCTCGGAGGCGTGCAAGAGCGACGACGGCAAGCACGTCGAGATCTACGACCACCTGGCCGAGGTGCACAAGGCCCTGGGCGAGAAGGCGGAGGCGGCGGCCGTCTGGCAGAAGGCACTGGACCTTGAGAACGTCAGCAAGCGCGACGAGGCCCGCAAGGAGGCGATCAAGAAGAAGATGGCCGAGGAGTCCGGCGCGAACCCGTGACCGGGCGGCGCGGAGCTTGCACATCATCGGGAAGCCCACCCGCCGCCGCGGGTGGGCTTTCTGACTTTGGGGGTGATATGACCGGCACCTGGACCGCCATCGACATCGCCGGCACGCCGGCCGACGTCTACGACCCGCCCGGCGAGAAGGCCCGCTACGGCCTGATCTACCTGCACGGTGTCGGCCAGGAGACGCTCGCCGACCGGCCGGCGTACACGAAGCTGTTCGCCGAACTGGGGCTGGGCTGCGTTTGTCCCCTCGGCGGCTACACGTGGTGGTCCGACCGGCTGCTGCCAGAGTACGACCCGGCCCGGACGGCCGAGCAGTACCTGCTCAACGACGTGCTCCCGTACGTGGAACAGCGATGGCTCCTGCCGGAACGGGCGATCGGGCTGTTCGGCGTCAGCATGGGCGGGCAGGGGGCACTGCGGCTGGCGTTCAAGTACCCGGACCGGTTCCCGGTCGTCGCCGCCATCGCCCCGGCGATCGACTACCACGAGTACTACGGCCAGGGCAACTCGCTCGACGTCATGTATGACAGCAAGGAGCACGCCCGGCAGGATACGGCCGTGCTGCACGTCCACCCGTCCCGCTTCCCGCCGCACATCTATTTCTGCTGCGACCCGGACGACGACTGGCACCGCGGGGCCGACCGGCTGCACGAGAAGCTCGCCGCCCTCGGCATCCCGCACGAGTGCGATCTGACGACGCGGGCCGGCGGCCACACGTGGGACTACTACAACGCCGTCGCCGACCGGGTCGTGCGGTTCCTTAGGGCCGGGCTGGACGAGGAAGGCCGGCGGCTGCTGTGAATGACGAATGACGAAATACCCAATGACGAAGCAACCCCGAATCCTAAAATCCGAATGGCGGGTCTGCACTCCGACATTCGGATTTCGGGCTTCGTTCGTCATTGGGTATTTCGTCATTCGTCATTGTGCAAGTCATTGGTGGGGTCCGCTATGAGCGAGCCGGAGTACCGCCCCGGGTTGGCCGATGTGCCGGCGGCCGAGTCGGCCGTCAGCTTCATCGACGGCAAGCGGGCCCGGCTCGAGTATCGCGGCATCGCCGTCGAAACCCTGGCCCGGGAGAGCACGTTCGAGGAGACGGCCTGGCTGCTCTTGAAGGGCAAGCTGCCGACGCAGAAGGAACTGGCCGACTTCGACGACGCCCTCCGCCAGCGGCGCAAGCTCCCGTACAAGCTCATCGACCTGCTCAAGGAGTTGCCCGAGTCCGGCCACCCGATGAACGCCCTCCAGACGGGGGTGGCCGCCCTGGGCACGTTCTACCCGAACGCCCGCAACGTGTCGGACGCGGCGACGAATTGGGAATCGACGCTGCGGCTGATCGCCGCCGTGCCGACGATCGTCGCCGCCTTCCACCGCGTCCGCGGCCGGGACGAGCCGCTCGCTCCGCGGGACGACCTCGACCACGCCGGCAACTTCTACTACATGCTCCACGGCCGGGAGCCGTCCCCGGCCGTCCGCAAGGTGATCGACGCTTGCCTGATCCTGCACGCCGAGCACACGATGAACGCCTCGACGTTCGCCGCCCGTGTGACCGGCTCGACGCTCGCCGACCCGTTCGCCGTCATTTGCTCGGCCGTCGGCGCCCTGTCCGGGCCGCTGCACGGCGGGGCGAACGAGGACGTGCTGGCGATGCTGGATCAGATCGGGTCGATCGGCAACGTCCGCCCGTGGCTGGAGAAGGCGGTGGCGACGAAGGCGAAGGTGATGGGGTTCGGCCACCGCGTCTATCGGGTGAAGGACCCGCGGGCGACGGTGTTGCAGGAGCTGGCCGAGAACGTCTTCGCCGAGGCCGGCCGGCCGGACCAGTACGAGCTGGCCCTGGAGCTGGAGAAGGCCGCGACACCGGTTCTCGGGCCCAAGGGCATTTACCCGAACGTCGATTTCTTCTCCGGAATCGTCTACCAGGCGCTGGGTATTCCGCGAGACCTGTTCACCCCGGTGTTCGCCGTGGCCCGGGTGGCCGGGTGGCTGGCCCACTGGCTGGAACAGTTGCAGAACAACCGCATCTTCCGGCCGGAGCAGATTTACGTCGGCACGACGGACGTGGCCTACGTGCCGCTGGCGAAGCGGGTGTAGCCATGCTCGACGTTCACGTGATCCGCGCCAACCTGGACGCCGTCAAGGCGAACTGCCGCAACCGCAACGTCCCCGCGGCGGATCCTGACCTCGTTGTCCGGTTGGACGACGAGCGCAAGCGCCTGGTTCAGGAAGCGCAAACACTTCAACAGCGGGCCAACGAGCTGTCCAAGGGCATCCCCAAGGAGAAGGACGCCGCGAAAAAGCAGGAGCTGATCGCCGAGGGCAAGCGGCTCCGCGTGCAGGTCGCCGAGGCCGAGTGGCAGGTCAAGGAAATCGAGGCGAAGCTCCACGCCGCGCTGCTCGTGATCCCCAACCTGACGCACCCGGACGCCCCCGTCGGCAGCACGGCCGAGGACAACAAGGTCATCACCACCTGGGGCGAGAGGCCGGCGTTCCAGTTCAAGCCGCGGGACCACGTCGCGATCGTCGAGGCGCTCGACCTGGCCGACTTCGAGGCGGGGGCTAGGGTGGCAGGGCAGAAGTTCTACTTCCTCAAGCGCGAGGCGGCGCTGCTGGAACTCGCCCTCGTCCAGTACGCCATGCAGACGCTGGTCCGCGAAGGGTTCACGCCGATCATCACGCCGGACCTGGCCCGGGCGGAGGTGCTGGAGGGGATCGGCTTCATCCCCCGCGACCCGAACCCGGAGACGCGGCAGGTCTACACCGTCGCCGACAGCGACCTGTGCCTGATCGCCACCGCCGAAATCACTCTCGGCGGCATGCACCGGGACGAGGTCATCGACGAGGCGAAACTGCCGATCAAGTACGTCGGCCTGTCGCACTGTTTCCGCACCGAGGCCGGGGCGCCGGGGCGGGAAACCCGCGGCCTGTTCCGCGTCCACCAGTTCACCAAGGTGGAGATGTTCGCGTTCTGCCTGCCCGACCAGGGCGAGGCGATCCACCGCGACCTGTTGCGGATCGAGGAGTCGATCTTCCGCGGGCTGGGCCTGCCGTACCACGTCATCGACACCTGCACCGGCGACCTGGGCGGGCCGGCGTACCGCAAGTACGACCTGGAGGCGTGGATGCCCGGGCGCGGCAAGGGCGGGGAGTACGGCGAGGTGACGAGCACGTCGAACTGCACCGACTTCCAGGCCCGGCGGCTGAACGTCCGCTATAAGGTGCCCGGGCAGAAGGGGACGCGGTTCGTCCACACGCTCAACGGCACCGCGGTCGCCGTCACCCGGGCGCTGGTGGCGATCCTTGAGAACAACCAGCAGGCGGATGGCTCAGTAGAAGTGCCACCGGTGCTGCGGCCCTGGGTCGGCAAAGACCGCATCGGTCCGCCGTCGTGACCCGCCGGGCCGCGCTACAGGATGAACCACGCGGCCACGAGGACCATCAGCAGGAACAAGCCGAGGACGATGCGGCCGAGGCAGCGCATGGCCGTCTCCCCGCGGCGGTCACTTGTCCCGGTTCTTGTGCTTCCGGTTCTTCCGCCGCCGCTTCGCCGCCGTCCGCAGTTCGCGCCGTCGCATCGTCGAACCCTCGTCGGTTGTGGTCGGGACGAAAGGCATGATACGAACCCGC
>DASXAN010000788.1:0-1835 GCA_036406755.1 Gemmataceae bacterium | reverse complement strand
CGGGCTGGTGCAGCACGAGACGGCCCAGGCCGGCAAGCAGCTCTACGAGAAGCGGCGGAAGCAGCGGCGGTTGCAGCGGATCGCCACGATCTCGAACATCCTCTACATCAAGCTGCCGGTGTTCGACCCGGACAAGATCCTGGGCCGGATGCTCAAGTATCTGTGGTGGATCTTCACCCCGTGGTTCTTCGCCGCCAGCGTCGCGCTGATGTTGTCGGCCGTCATCCTCGTCACCACCCACTTCGACACGTTCTACAAGCGGCTGCCGGACTACCAGTACTTCTTCCACTGGAACCGGATGCTCTACATCTGGATCTCGTTGGGCATCGTCAAGGTGATCCACGAGTTCGGCCACGGACTGTCGTGCAAGGCGTTCGGCGGCGAGTGCCATGAGATGGGGGCACTGTTCTTGTGCCTGTCCCCATGTCTCTACTGCAACGTCTCCGACTCGTGGACGCTGCCGAGCAAGTGGCGGCGGATCATCATCAGCTTCGCCGGCATTTACGTCGAGCTGGTGATCGCCGCCATCGCCACCTGGGTGTGGTGGAACTCGCCGGACGGGACGGTCACCAGCAACGTGGCGCTGTGCGTGATGGTACTGTGCTCGATCAGCACGTTCATCTTCAACGCCAACCCGCTGATGCGGTTCGACGGCTACTACATGATGGCCGACTGGCTGGAGATCCCCAACCTGCGGGACCGGTCCAATCGGCTGTTGAAGAACATCACCTGCGAATACGGCCTGGGCATGGAAGTCCAGCCGGAGCCGTACATGGAGTTCTGGCGAAAGGTCCTGTTCGTCAGCTACGCGATCGCCAGCTACATCTACCGGTGGGTGGTCACGTTCAGCATCCTCTACTTCCTCTACAACTGGCTCAAGCCGTACAAGCTCGGGTCGATCAGCGCCGGGATCGCGTTCGCCGCCCTGGCGTCGATGGTCGGCTGGCCGCTGTTCCGGCTGTTCAGGGGCCTACACAAGCGCGGGAGAATCCCGGATATGAAACGGCGGAACGTCTCCGTCTCGGCGGCCATCGTCGTCGCCGCCCTCGCGGTCTTCTTCCTGCTGCCGCTGCCGATCAGCCGCGTGCGGCAGGTCGGATTGGTGCAGATCGACCCGACGGCGATCCAGAAGGTGACCCTCCCGGAGGACGCCATTCTGACGGCCCTGCACGTCGAGAACGGGCAGGTGGTGGCGACGGGCACGCTCCTGGCCGAGTTCCGCGCCCCCAAGCTGGAGGCCGAGCTGGCGACGGCCCGGGCCGCCTATGAGGCCAGCCGGGCGGCCGCCGAAGTGTACGAGCGGACGCTGCGGGACGCCCGCGACGCCGACGAGATTCGCACCCTGGACGGCGAAAAGCAGCAGGCCCTGGCCGAGCAGCGGCAGGCGAAGGCCAAGGTGGACGTGATCGAGGACGAACTCGACCGGCTGCGGGAGCGGCGGGGGATGCGGGCGCCGGCCGACGGCGTCGTCCTCGGCGCCCCGCGGTCCGAGGACGTCGGCAAGGAGTTCCAGCGGGACCAGCCGGCCCCGTTCTGCTCGGTCGGCGACCCGTCGAAGCTGATCGTCCTGGTGCCGGTGTCGCCGCACGACTACCAGCTGCTCCGCAACGACCTGAACGACCTGAAGGAGCTGAAGGTGGAGATCCGCGTGCCGGGGCGGAAGTCGGAGACGGTGCCGGGGCGGGTGGTGCGGCTGCCGGAGTCGGACGCGAAGGACCTGCCGCTGCCGCTGACGAACAAGGGCGGCGGGCCGCTGGCCGTCAAGCCGACCGCCGACCCGAACGTGAACGCCCCGCAGACGCAGCAGTACCTGGTGACGGTGGAGCTGCCGCACC
>DASXAN010000787.1:0-5257 GCA_036406755.1 Gemmataceae bacterium | reverse complement strand
CGGCCGGCTGGTGGGACTACTGAACTCGGACCGGCCGGAGGTGATGGTGGCCGCCGCCTGGGGCCTGCGGCGGCTCGCCGTCCCCGACACCCTGCCCGTCGTACTCGAATACGTCCGACGCCGGCTCGGTCAGGTGCGCGGCGCCGCCGTGTCGCGGGTCACTCCGCAGGAGGGCGTCGAACGACAACTCGTCCAGCTCGCCCAGTTCTTCGGACAGAGCGGCTACCGGCCGGCCGACCGGGACCTCCGCGGGATGACCCAGCGCCCGGTTGGCACGGAGGTCCGGGCGGCGGCCTTCTGGTCGCTGGGGCTGCTGCACGCCGGGGAGCCGGTGCCGGAGCTTGTCACGGAATTCGAGGGGCGGGTCAAGGACACCCGGTACGAGGACCCCCGCGTCCGCACAATGGCGGCGATCGCGTTGGGGCGGATGAGGGCGAAGGATGCCCTCGCCACGCTGCGGCAGTACGCCGGCAAGGAGCCGTCGCTGGACCCGGCCAACAACGCCTGCGCCTGGGCCGTCGCCCAGATCACCGGCGAACCCCCCCCGCCGCGGAGGACGATCGAGGTTCCGGACCGGGGCTGGTTCCTCGTACCACTGAAGTGATGCCGCCCGAACACGCCGAACGGTCCGGTGCCGCCTTCGCCATCGGACTGACCGACCACCTGGAGGGGCCGCCCGACCGGCCCTCGGCCGAGATATTTGATGAGGTGGCGGACCTGGTCCTGCTGGCCGACCGGCTCGGAGTCCGGTACGCCTGGTTCGCCGAGCACCACGCCCACGCCCACCAAGGCCACCTGCCCGCACCGCTGCTCTTCGCCCTGCACCTGGCCGGCCGGACCGACCGCATCCGCCTCGGCACGGCGATCGTGTGCCTGAACCTGCACCACCCGCTGGCGGTGGCGGAGCAGGTGGCGGTGGCGGACGTGCTGACCGGCGGGCGGTTGGCGGTCGGGTTCGGCAGCGGCAGCACGCCGGAGGAGTTCGGCCTGTTCGGCCTGCCCGTCACGGAGGAGGACGAGCGGCACGAGCGGTTCGCGGCGGCCCTGCGGGTCATCCGAGCGGCATGGGGCGCGGGGCCGTTCGACGACGAACCGCGGCCGTTTGCCGTCCCGCCGCACCGGGGGCTGCCGTTGGCGGCGGCCGATCTGCCGGGCCGGTGCTGGGTGGCGGTAAACAGCGTCGGCTCCGCCCGGATCGCCGGCGACCTCGGGTTCAACGTGCTGTTCTCGCACTTGCGGACGCCGGGGCAATACCGCGAATACGCCGCCGCCTACCGGGCCGCGGGCGGCGTCGGTCTGATCGCCGCCAACCGCCCGGTGTTCGTCGGCCCCGACGACGAAACGGCATTCCGGCAAGCCGAGCCGGCCTTGCGGACGCTCTGGCTCCGGTTCCGGGCGGAAGGCAAGATCGCGGCCGACACGCCGGAGCCGGCCGACCCGGCCGACCTGTGCGGCCACCCGATCAACTTCGTCGTCGGCGGCCCGGCGACGGTCGCCCGCCGGTTGCGGGAGTTGCACCGCGAGGCGCCGTTCGACGTGGCGAACGTGGAGGTCCGATGGGCGGGATTGACGCACGCACTGGTCTGCGACAGCCTGCGGCGGCTGATGAAGGACGCGCTGCCTCGCGTGTCCGGCTGATCTGCCGCTCCAGGGCCGCACTACCTCCCATCCTTGGGGTAGGCCGCGTCCCCCTTCGCCGCGTACCAAAGGATGCGGTTGAGCGTGTCCTCGTCGGCCGCGTCGCAATCGTCGAGGTCCAGCTCCAGCGACTTCTTCGCCCAGAACAGCCCGCGGCCGCCGAGCTGGGTCAGCGGCTTGTTCATCTCGTCGAGCGGGACGCGGTTGGCCACATGCGTGAAGGACGTCAGGTCCGGCGTCGGGTGGAAGCAGCCCCGCATCGGCGTGGCGGACAGGTCGAGCTGGTTCATCGGCGGCAGGCCAAGCATCAGTTCGATCGTCTTGACCATCCCCGTCTGGTTGTAGCAGGTGGAATCGACCGCCTTCCGCCGCGTGTACGGGCTGACGGCGAAGGCGACCGTGCGGTGCCCGTCCACGTGGTCGAAGCCGTTCTGCGGGTCGTCCTCGACGACGAGGATGCAGGTTTTCGGCCAGAACTTGCTCCTACCGATCCCTTCCACGATTCGGCCCAGCGCCAGGTCGTTGTCCGCCACCATCGCCCGCGGCGTCGGCGCATTGGGGCGGGTGCCGCTGGTGTGGTCGCATGGCAGGAAGACATACACCAGGCTCGGGAAGCTGCCCCGCCGTTCGCACGCGGCCAGCTCGTCGAGAAAGAGGTTGGCCCGGTACTGGTCCGGTACGACGAGCTCGAAGCCGGGGTAGCGCGGGTGGGAGTAGGGCTTGAGGTTGGCGACGTTCGGCGTTGCCGTCGGCGTGAACCGGCCGGCCTTGCTCGTGACGTCCGCGTACATTTCGGTCCACGTCGGCTTCCGCGGGGCGTACGCCGTGCGGACGAACTCGCCGAAGTTGCGGAACGTCTTGCCATGAGCCAGGGCGTTATCCCAGATGAAGCCGGACGGGGCGTACGCGAGCGGGTCGCTGCCCTCGTACGGGTACGACCGGGTGAACCCGCCGAACTGCTTCTCCAGGTAGTCGGTGACGTACGCCTCGTTCGTCCACTGGTGCCCGTCGGCGCTGAGCACGCCGGAGCAGTAGAAGTTGTCCAGCAGGGCGAACTCGCGGGCCAGCTTGTGCTCGTTCGGCGTCACCTCCTCCCCGAAGATGCACAGCTTCGGATCGCCGTTCCCTTCTTTCATATCCCCGAGCACCTGGTCGTAGGTGCGGTTCTCCTTGACGACGTAGACGACGTGCTCGATGACGGACGGCTCCCCGTGCCGCTCCGGCACCGGCACCGGCCTGACCCCGGGCCGCGGCTTCTCCAGCCCGGCGAGCGAGTAGGCCAGCCGGTTGTTGGCGTTCACCCGACCGGTCCACTTCCCCAGCTCGGCGGCGTCCGGCAGGTCGATCAGCGAGACGCTGCCGAGGAAGTCGCGGGAGTTGTGGCCCTTGTCCTTGTCCCGGGGCTGGCTGAGCGAGCCGTGGCCCTTGACGTTGGCGACGAACAGTCGCTTACCGTCGGCGGACACGGCGACGGCCCCCGGGTACCAGCCGGCCGGGATCAGGCCGGCCAAGTCGGTCCGCTCCGGCCCCTGCCCGTCGTCGCGGGCGGATTTGCCGAGGCGGACGACGGCGACGCAGTTGTTGGTCCCGTTGGCGACGTAGAGGGTGCCGCCGTCCGGGCTGAGCTCGACGGCGTTCGACCCGCTGCCGAACGGCAGCCGGGCCTCCGGCCGGCAGGCGACCGTCTCCGCGACGGCGTCGGTGCGCGTGTCGATGACGCTGACCGTGTCGCTGGAGGCGTTGGCCACGTACACGAACCGCCCATCCGGGCTGGCCGCCAGCCCGCTCGGGTGCAGGCCGACTTCGATCGCCTTCACGACCGCCCACGCGTCCGCCATCTTGCGAAGGACCGAAACCGTGCCGCTGTTGGCGATGCCGCGGTCGTCCACCCGGGCCGGCGTGCCGGAACTCGGGGCCGTGCGGTCGTTCGGACCGGCCGGTGCGCCGCCCCAGTTGCTGACGTACAGCCGGTCCCCGCCAACCCGCAGCACTCCGTAGGGGGCGACGCCGACCGGCACTGTCTGCACCACCTTCCGGGCGGCCGGGTCCACGAAATGGACACAGTTGCCGCGAGTGGCGGCGACGGCCAGCGTGCCGTCGGCCAGGACCGCCAGCCCGGCCGGGTGTGGGTTTCCCCCCACCGCCGGTGTCGGCAAGTCGATGGCGGAGTCCCAGTCGTACGCCCCGTCCGCCTGTCGCCGCGCCACGCGGACCGACCGCTGCGCGTCACTGGCGTAGACGCGGTCCCCTGCGACCGCCAAGCCGACGACGCTGAACCCCACCTGCTGCCGTCCGCTGCCCGGCGTCCGCAGCGTCTGCCGCACCCGGCCCGTGGCGGAGTCGATGAACACGAGGTCGTGCAGGTTCTTCACGACCAGCGTCCGGCCGCCGTCGATGGCGAGCAGATCGACCGGCCGGCCGGGAAACGTCACCTGCGCCCCGGCGGGCTGGAGGATTTGGTTCGTCGGGACGACGACCCGCCCGTCCGGCTGGACGCCGACCCGCTGGGCACCAATCTCCTGCCCCGGGGCTGTGGCACCGGCGGCAAGCATGAGCGCGAGGCTGACGGATCGCATCATGGCGGGACGAGGCTCCGGGACACGGGGCACGGGGATTCGCGCATCGGCAGGCGGGAGGCAGGCTTGTTATACATCGCTCGCGGGTTTGTCACCGCCCTTTCATGAGGCCGCCATTACCGTGGTGAACATGATGGACGACACGAACCACGAACGGCCCCCGGTTCCGGAACGGCTACGGGGGTGGCTGACCCGGGCGGTTGACGCCGGGGCCTCGGACCTGCACCTCATCCCGGGCTACCCGCCGGCCCTCCGCCTGCACGGCGACTTGACCGGGCTGCGCGAGCCGCCCCTGGCCGCGGACGAGCTGACGCCCCTGCTCCACGCCCTCTGCCCGGCCGACGCCGACGCCCGGCTTCGTGACCGCAAGAGCGTGGACTACTCATTCGACGTGCCGGCCCGCGACCACCCGCGGCGGTTCCGGGCGAACATCTTCGTCGTCGGCGGCCAGCTCGGGGCGTGCGTCCGGGTGGTGCCGGCCGACATCCCCGACTTCGAATGGGCCGGGCTCCCGGTCGAGCTGGCCGAGCGGCTGGCGTTCGCCCGGGACGGGCTGGTGGTCGTCACCGGGGCGACCGGGGCCGGCAAGACGACCACCCTGGCGATGATCGTCAACCTGCTCAACCAGACCGGCGGCTACCGGATCATCACCGTCGAGGAACCGGTGGAGTACCTGTTCCCGAAGTCGCCGGATTCGGTCGTCACCCAGCGCGAGGTCGGCACGGACGTGCCGACGTTCGCCGACGGGCTGCGGAGCGGGCTGCGGCAGGACCCGGACGTGATCCTGGTCGGCGAGGTGCGGGACCGGGAGACGGCCCAGATGGCCCTGAGCGCGGCCGAGACGGGGCACCTCGTATTCACCACCCTGCACACCCGCGACGCCAAGGGGGCGATCACCCGGCTGACCGACCTGTTCCCGCAGGACGTGCAGGCCGACGTGCGGGCGCAGCTGGCAATGAGCCTGCGGGCGGTGGTGAGCCAGCGGCTGCTGCCCGGAGTGGAGCGGGGGACGAAACGCCACCTGGCATTGGAGGTGTTGTGGA
>DASXAN010000786.1:0-8087 GCA_036406755.1 Gemmataceae bacterium | reverse complement strand
CCCCCGGCGACCCGGACAAGTCCCGGCTCTTCACCCTCCCCGCCCACAAGGAGGAGCCGAAGATGCCGCCCAAGGCCGACCCAATACCGGCCGACCAGCTCGCCCTGCTCAAGCGGTGGATCGAACAGGGCGCCCTCGAAGCCGCCGGCAGCAAGGCCCCGCTGATCGCGAAGAAATCAGACGTGAGGTTGGCGTCGATCACCAAGGGCCGCCCGGCCGGGCCGCCGCCGATGCCGAAGGCTCCGCTGTCGCAGGCCGTCCCCGGCACGCCCCGACCGCTGGCCGTCACCGCAATGGCCGCCAGCCCGTGGGCGCCGCTGCTGGCCGTGTCCGCCCCGCACTCGGTCCTGCTCTTCAACACCGACACGCTCGACCACGTCGGCACACTGCCGTTCCCGCACGGGCAGGTGAACGTGCTGCGGTTCAGCCGCAACGGGCAGCTGCTGCTCGCCGGCGGCGGCCGCGGCGGCAAGGAGGGCAAGGTTGTCGTCTGGAGCGTGGCCGACGGCCGGGTGCTGACCGAGGTCGGCGACGAGCACGACGCCGTCCTGGCCGCCGACATCTCCGCCGACCAGACGCAGATTGCCTTGGGCGGACCCGGCAAGGTGATCCGCGTCTACGCCACCGCCGACGGGAAACTCCTCCGCGAGATCAAGAAACACACCGACTGGATCACGGCCCTGGAGTTCAGCCCGGACGGGGTGCTGCTGGCGTCGGCCGACCGGTCGGCCGGCTTGTGGGTGTGGGAGGCGCACACCGGGCGGGAGTTCTTCGGCCTCCGCGGGCACACGGCCAGCGTCACCGGGCTGGCCTGGCGGGACGACGCCAACGTCCTCGCCTCGTGCTCCGAGGACCAGAGCGTCAAGCTCTGGGAGATGGAGAACGGGACGCTCGTCAAGTCGTTCGGCACGCAGCCGGGCGGGGCGCTGTCGGTGCGGTACGGGCACGACAACCAGATCCTCACCACCGGCCGGGACGGCATCACCCGGCGGTGGAACGAGAGGGGCGAAGGCCAGAAGGGGTACGAGAAGCTGACCGACCTGGGGACGCAGGCCGTGTTCACCCACGACGGCGGCCGGGTGATCGCCGGCGACTGGCGGGGCGTGATCCGCGTCTGGAACACCGCCGACGGCAAGCGGATCGACGAGCTGAGCACCGACCCGCCGTCGGCGGCCGACCGGCTGGCCGCCGCCCGCAAGGCCTTGCCGGAGGCAGAGAAAGCGCTGGCGGCGAAGGAGGCCGAGTTGGCGAAGGCGACGGCCGCCGTGGACGCGACCCGGGCCGCGGCCGCGAAGGCCGAGCAGGAGATCGCCCCGCTCAAGAAGGCGGCCGACGACACGGCCAACATCGCCAGGGTGGTCGCCGGGGCGCTGGCGGACGCGAAGTCCGCCGCCGAGCGGGCGACGGCCGCGGTGCAGGGGATTCAGGCGTCGGTGGCGGCCCGCGAGGCGAAGGCGACAGTGTACGCCGAGGCCGCCGCCAAACTCAAGGACATCGCCGCGAAGGCCGCGGCCAACGGCGAGTTGAAGCAGGCCGCCGACCAGGCCCAGCACCTCGCCGCCCAGGCGGCCGGCGAGCGGGACGCGACCCGCAAGGCGCTGGCCGACGTGACGACCGCGAGCAAAGCGGCGGCCGACCACCTGGCCGCGGCGGCGAAGGCGGCGGCCGACACGGCCGGCCCGGCCGACGCCGCGGCGAAGGCCCTGGCCGCGAAGCAGCAGGCGACGAAGGCGGCGGGGGACGCGGCAGCGAAGGCGAAGGCGGCCGCCGACCGGTTGGCGGCCGAGGTCGGTGATGCTCGGCGAGCGTTGGAACGGCTGAGAGCGGTCGTGGCCGCGAAGTGACCTGATCCTATTGGCTGTGTTTGCTTTCTACGCCGAAGGCGTTCGATCTCACAGCCCGGGGTTGCGCAGCACCCCGGGAATACCGATTACCCCAAAACGTGTCTTACCCCGAAGGGGTTGTATCACCGGACAGGCCGGGGTGATGCTGTCGTTTCCCCGGGGTGCGCTGCGCGACCCCGGGCTGTGCGATGCAACGCCTTCGGCGTAACAGAATGAACGGAGCCCCATGATCCGCCCCGCCACCGCCGCCGACGTGCCGGCCGTCGCCCGCCTCATCCGCGGCCTGGCCGAATACGAACGGCTCAGCCACGCTGTCGACCTGGACGAAGCCCGGCTCCGCGACCACCTGTTCGGCCCCCGGCCGTTCGCCGAGGTGCTTCTGGCCGAGGACGACGGCGAGGTCGTCGGCTTCGCGCTGTTCTTCCCGAGCTACTCGACCTTTCTTGCCCGCCCGGGGCTATTCTTGGAGGACCTGTTTGTCGTCCCGGAGCGGCGGGGCGCGGGGCACGGCAAGGCGCTGCTGGCCGCCGTCGCCCGACGGGCGGTGGAACAGGGTTGCGGCCGACTGGAGTGGTCGGTGTTGGACTGGAACGAGCCTGCCATCGGCTTCTACCGACGCCTCGGGGCCGCGCCGCTGGACGACTGGACCGGCTTCCGCCTGACCGGCGACGCCCTCCGGGCCGTCGCCGGCGGCTGACCGGCCGCTTGTCACGTCAGCCTGACCGCTGAATAATACGGTGCCCGTTCCGCCACGCCGAGAGTCCGTCGATGGTCATTTTCTGCCCCGGCTGTGGGGCCAAGATCAGCGCCGAGCCGACCACGCCCGGCGGTGACGTCGAGTGCCCGCGATGCCACTCGCGGTTTTCCACGGCCGGCATCAAGTCGGCCGCCGACGCCCCGCCACCGAAACGCTTTCGCCCGAAGAAGGCCGGCCGCGGCAAGCTCGCCGGCGTCCTGATCGCGCTTGCGGTCCTGCTCGTGCTCGCCGGCGGGGCGGCGGCGGTCCTGTACTTCACCGGCGCGTTCGGCCGGTGGTTCGGCACGTCCGGGAATGTCACCGGCGGCTCGGCCGGGCCGGTCCAGCCGACGTGGCAGGAGTACGCCAACGCCGAGGGCCGGTTCCGCGTGCTGTTCCCCGGCACGCCGACGCGGGACACGATCCCGTCGCCGAGCAAGCTCAAGCCGGGGGCCAAGCCGAAGGTCGTCTCGTTTACGGTCGAGACGCCGGACGCAGTGTATAGCGTGGCCTACGAGGACTTCGACGCCAAGGAGCGCTTGCCGGAGCAGTTCGTCGAGAATCAGCGGGCCGAGTTGTCGGCCGGCCGCGGCGGCAAGCTCGTCACCGAGAAAGACGTGACCGCCGGCACGCACAAGGGCAAGGAGTTTGTCGTCGAGGTGCCGGGCCGCGGCACGGCGTACCTGCGGTTCTTCGCCGACGGGCGGCGGCTGTACAAGGTGATGGCCGTCGGCGCCGGCGGCAAGGCGCCGGACCCGGCGGCCGTCGCCAAGGTGTTCGACTCGTTCCAGATCACGGGGTGAGCCGCTTGCGGCTATGCGGGCACCCGCCCGCATAGCCGCAAGCGGCTACCCCAGTCACGGCGACCGCCGCCACGCCACCGCCAGCCAGCCGCCGTCCGCGTCCGCCTGCGTCGGCACCAGCCGGCCGAGCTTGCGCAACCCGCCCGGCAGGTCCGCCAGCACCACGTCCTGCTTCGCCGGCAGCAGCTTGTCGAACCGCTTGCTCAGGAGCTTCGCCAGCGAGTTCTCCCGCAGGCTCATCCGCCGCTTGCCGGCCGCCACGTCCGCCGGCAGCACCTCCAGCTCCCGCCGCGTCAGCACCAGCCCGGCCGGCGTCCGGGCCAGGTCGTACGCCACCCGGATGTCGAACGGGTCGGTGATCTGCCGGTCCTCGGACGTGAACCCGCGGGTGTGGACGACGGCCCGCACCTGCCGGCCGGCGAAGCTCGCCTCCAGCGGGGTCGGGGCGAACGTCACCGAGAACTGCTCGCGGTCGGCGGGGTCGAGCCGGCCGCCGGCCGTCTGCGGGCCGAGGACGGAGGTGAAGTCCCGGTCCAGCTCCTCGCCGGGGACCGCCCGCCCGCCGTAGTGCTTCGCCGCCGCGACGTTGAACACCGACTCGTGGACGCGGACGGCCAGGTCCGGCCGGCCGACCACTTCGGGTGGCCGCGGCGGAGCCTTTGCCGCCCCCGCCCCGGTCAGCCGGCCGCGGAGCCGCAAGTCCTCGGCCGTTGTGGACAGCCGCAGGTCCTG
This sequence comes from Gemmataceae bacterium, assembly GCA_036406755.1. Taxonomy (GTDB): domain Bacteria; phylum Planctomycetota; class Planctomycetia; order Gemmatales; family Gemmataceae; genus DASXAN01. Next base: position 3,972 of record DASXAN010000786.1, on the reverse strand, counting down.
CGGCCACAGCCCCCGCCGCCGCAGCTCCGCCTTCTGCTCCCGGAACACCCGCTCCGCCTCGGTCAGCACCTGCGTCGCGTCGTGGTCGAACTCCTCGGTGATCTGCCGCTCGGTCAGCTGGGCCGCCTCGCGGTTGTTCTCGTCCTGGTCCCGATAGAACGAGCGGGCGGCGATCCGGCTCACGAGCCGGTCTGCCATGCCGGCGAACGGGGTGTTGACGCCGGTCAGTTCCGAGTCCTGCCGGACGCGGACGCTCGCCGGGGACGCCTCGAACCGCTCGCCGTCGGTCCACACCCGCTTGCGGCCGGCGAACTGCGTCAGACCGTTCGTGTTCACGCGAACCGTCCCGTTGACGCCGACCGTCCGCGTCCGGGCGGTGCCGGCCAGGACGACGTCAAGGACGGCCCGGTAGTCGCACGGGACGAATTCGACGGTGACCTCGGCGTGGCTGCTGCCCGACCCGGTGACGCGGGCGCCGCCGATCATGTCGTTGACCGTCTCGGGGCGGTCGCGGGTTTCGCCGGCGGCGGCGGCGGCGACGGCCCGGCCGACCTCGACCAGCAGGTTCGGCCCGTCCGCGGCCCAAGCCGGCGACGCGGCGACGACAACGGCCAGCAGGCCGGCGACGGGTCGGCGCATGGCAGTTCCTCTGGTGGGGTTCCGAGTTCAGGTCGGCCGGCCGGGCGGCCGGCCATCACCCGCCGGACCGGAAAGCAAAGCCGGGCGACCGCGAACGACCCGGATAACACCAACGGGCGGAAAAATCGTTACCTCTTGCCACGGCGGCCGGGGCGCGGGACACTTCAAGTAGGTCTGCCAATTCGCCCCGGACCGTGACGGTTTGACACACCCCGCCGCCGGCGCCGGCCGCGGGACAAACCGCCGGGCCGGCCTTAACTCCAGTTTTTTCGCCCGTTTTCGCGGGATCGCACTTCGGCCGGGCGATTGGCATCCGCCTTGCCATTCAGTGCAGCGGCCACCGAGACAATGCGACGCCGGCCGGGCACCGGGCGGCATCACCGCCCGGCCCGCCGGCAACCCCGGAGGCGGCCATGTATCGCACCATCCTCGTCCCGCTGGACGGGTCCAAACTGGCCGAGCAAGCGCTGCCGCTCGCCCTGGCCGTCGCCAGGCGGGCGCACGCCAACCTGCGACTCGCCCGCGTCCACCGCCCGACCGCCTCCGGCGGTCGCACGCTCCCGTCGAAAGGCGTCGCCGCCAGCGAACTGGCATACGTGGAGGCGATCGCCGACGCGGCCCGCCGCACCGGTCTGCCGGTGGAGACGACCTTGCTCGAAGGGCCGGTGCCCGCCGCGCTCTGCAAGCACGCCCAGGCGGTCAACGCCAGCCTGATGGTCCTGACCACCCACGGCCGCGGGCCGCTGTCGCGGTTCTGGCTGGGCAGCACGGCCGACGACCTCGTCCGCCGCACGCCGGTGCCGCTGCTCATTCATCGCCCGGACCCGGCCGGCGACCCGCAAGCGGGTACCCCGCTGCCGCCGAACGCCGACTTCCGCTTCCGCCGCGTGCTCGTCCCGCTGGACGGGTCGGACGTGGCCGAGGAGGCGCTCGGCCCGGCGGCGGAGATGGCCCGCATCATGGGGGCGGACCTGACGTTCCTGCGGGTGGTCGAGCCGGTCCCGCTCGTCGTCCCGGACGGGCTGGTGTACACCCCACCGACCCTGGACACGGCCCTGATGGACGACCTGACCGCCCAGGCCCGCAACTACGTGGGCCATGCCGCCGCCCGGTGGGAGGGCGAGGGGCTGGACGTCGAGACCCGCGTCATGGTCAACGACGCACCGGCCGCGGCCGTGCTGGAGGCGGCCGAGGGCCACGACCTGATCGCCCTGGCCACCCACGGCCGGTCGCGGATGGCCCGGCTGTTCCTCGGCAGCGTCGCCGACAAGGTCGTCCGCGGGGCCCACTGCCCCGTCCTCGTCGTCCGTCACCCGCACACCCGCCCGGAAGGAGGCAAGCCATGACCGTCACCGAAACCCGGACCAGGCCGCTGACCCTGAAGGCCCGGACGGCGGCCGAACTCATGACCGAGCAGGTCGTCTCCATCCCGGAGTACGCCCCGCTGCACGAGGCGATCGCGGTGTTGACCGACCGCGGGTTCAGCGGCGCGCCGGTGATCAACGAGGCCGGCCGGCCCGTCGGCGTCATCAGCCAGAGCGACATCGTCGTTCACGACCGCAACGCCGCCACGTACGCCAAGCCGGTGCCGGAGTATTACCTGCGGTCGGACCTGCGGGCCACGCTCGGCGAGGACGCCGGCGGGTTCCAGGTCGAGGCCGTGGATCGGACGCTGGTCCGGGATGTGATGACGCCGGTGGTCTTCTCCGTCCGCCCGGACGCCCCGGCCCGGCAGGTGATCGAGGAGCTCCTGAACCTGCGGGTGCACCGGCTGTTCGTGATCGACCACGACGGGGTGCTGGTCGGCGTCATCGCCACGTCGGACGTGTTACGACGGCTCATCGACTGACCGCCGGCGTGCTCGCCCCACAGGAGGTGTGCCATGATCGACCACGCGACGCATCCCCACGAGTCGCTGCGGCTGGAGGCCCTGATCCGGCGACTGGTGGGCTGGCAGGTGGACGACCTGCACGTGCTGGAGGGCGGGCACGGCCTGGTGCTGGAGGGGCACGCCCGGTGTGCCCACGCCCGGGCCCTGGCGCTGGAGGAGGCCGCCCGCCTGACCGGCCGGCCGGTGGAGAACCGGATCGAAGTGAACTGACGGCGCCGACGCGCACGCCGCGGCGGCCGTGGGGACGGTGTTCCCCCCGGCCGCCGCGGCTTTTCCTCGGTGGCGTCCGCGGCGTGGCACGGCCCTTGCCCTCAACTCTCATGACGGCTGTCACTCACACGCCGGAGGCCTTGGTCATGCGTGAAGCACGAATCCCATTCCCGGAACTCGCCCTCATTGCCGCGACCCGCGGGGCCCTCGGGCTCGGCCTGGGCCTGCTCCTGGCCGACCGCCTTTCCGACGAGCGGCGGAAAGAACTCGGCTGGGCGTTCCTCGCCGTCGGCGTCCTCAGCACGTTCCCGCTGGCGGCCGACGTGCTCGGCCGGCGGCTGTCGCCGGCCGACGAGTACCGGGGGGCGCGGCCGTGATCCGCAAACTGAAATCGGGCGAATACCGCCTGTACTCGCGGAAGAAGGACCCGAAGACGGGCAAGCGCCGCAACCTCGGCACGTTCAAGACGCGAAAGGCGGCCGAGGCCCACGAGCGGGCCGTCCAGTTCTTCAAGCGGCGGGGCTAGGCGGGGTCAGTCCCGGTCCGCCAGTCTCAGGACGTGGCCGTCCGCCGGCCGGGCCGCCCGCGTCACCGGGGTCTGCCGCCGTACCGCCTCCCACAGGTCCAGGCACGGCAGGTCGGGGCGGAAGAAGGCCCGCCCCGGGTTGCCCCGGTAGGCGATCGCCGACTTCGGCTGGGCCGCCGCCCGCTTCCAGTCCACCACCCGGACCGACTCCCAGCACGTCCGCGACGAGTCCGCCATCCACGTGTCGCCGGCCGTCGGCAGCGGGTCGTCCACCGCCCGGCAGACGACGGACACATACCCGGTCGGCTTGTGGACGACGTAGTTGACGTCCGACCGGATGGCTTCGTGCGGCAGGTGCAGGACGTCCACCGGGGCCAGCCGCAGGTAACGGAGCATGTAATCGAACAGCGGGACGGACACGTACCAGAACGTGTTCAACTCCGTCTGGAGCCGGCCACCCTGGTTGAACTCCATCGTGAACGAGTCGTCGCGGACGACGTTGGTGGAGACGACCAGCAGGCCGTTCCGCTTCAAGAGCGGGCGGACGCCGGCCAGGACCATGAGCGGGGAGAAGACGTGGTACAGCAGGCCGGACAGGTTGATCAGGTCGAACCCGCCCCGGGGGAAGGCCCGGTGCAGGTCGTACACGGTCCGGGCCGTGCGGAAGTCGAACCGCACCCCGTACGCCTTTCGGAGCGCGGCCATT
>DASXAN010000785.1:0-2248 GCA_036406755.1 Gemmataceae bacterium | reverse complement strand
TTCTTGCGGCCCAGGCTCAGCCAGCCGTTGCGGCTCACCAGCCGGTCGAGCCAGTGCTTGATCACCGCGTCGGTCACCTTCTCGTCGCCCCACAGCCGCAGCGCCAGGTGGCACGCCTGCGACCGGCCCAGGCTCCCGCCCGGCTGGTTGATGCCCATCGTCGGTCGGGCCCACAGGTACGTTCCGTACAGGTAGGTGCCGTCCTTCTGCCGCTGGTACTGCGTCATCTTGATGCCGCGGGCCAGGAGCTTCTCCGGCGGCGGGACGCCGACCGCCTTGGCGTCGTGGAAGGCCACGAGCACCGCGGCGTTGACGAAGCTGGTGGAGTTCGACCCCGGCCGCTGGGTCCCGGACTCGAAGTCGTAGTACCCCCACCCTCCCTCGGCCGACTCGTACTTCGCCAGCTTCTCGTACTGCCCGCGGATCAGGTCCTCGATCCGCTTTTGCCGGTCCGCGTCGCCGGGCAGCCGGCCGTGCATCCGGGCCAGGGCCTGGATGCCGTAGCCGTGCGTCCAGACGTTGTAGACCAGCGACGGGCTGTCCCGGCGGACCTTCGGCAGCTCGGCGAACAGGTACGCCTCGCCCCGCTCGACCGCCCGGAGCACGTCCGGCGACGTGCCGCCGGCCTCGATCAGGGCCGACACGCACATGGCCGTGACGGCCACGCCGAAGGCGTGGTGCGAGCCGATGCCGGCGGTGATCGGCACCCCGCCCTTGAGGGCCGGGCTGCCCCACGAGCCGTCGCGGTTCTGGTGGGTGACCAGGAACGCGACCCCGCGGCGGACGGCGGCGTCGAGCTTCTCGGCCGGCACCGGCTCGGGCGGCTTCGGTTTGAGGTTCGGGGGCGACGGGTCTGACGGCCGGTCATCGGGCCGGGCCGCCGGTGTGACGAGCTGACCGGCGATCGCGATCAGGCCGGCCAACACAACGGTGCGGATGGTCACGGGTGCCCCTCCCTCACTCGCCGGGCTTCGGTTTGGACGCCAGGATCGCTTCACCCTCGGCTAGGCCCTCGAGGATCTCCACCCGCTCGCCGGACGTCAGGCCGACCCTGACGGCCCGCTTCTGCGGCTGCTCCTTGTCCGACTTCGCCGGCAGGTACACGACCTTGGCGTCCTCGGCGTCGTCGTCGCTCACTGCGGACGCCGGCACGGTCAGGGCCCCCTCCCTCCGGACCGTCACGAACCGGACCGCGCAGGTCATGCCGGGGACCAGCCCGTCGGCCTTCTCCCCGTCCGGCTCGATGCGGACCTCGAACTTGCCCCCCTGCGGGGCGGCCGCCACCCGCGCCAGCTTCGCCGGCCGCTTGCGGTCGGGGTCGGCCGTCGGGGCCAGCCGGCCGGCCAGGCCCGGCTTCAGCCCGGGCAGTTCCTTCTCCTCGGCGTCCGCCCGAACGACCAGCTTGCTCGGAGACAGGATGGTCAGAAACACGTCGCCGGGGTTGACCGGCCCGACCCCCGACAGCGGCGGCCCCTGCGGCCCGGCCGGAACGATCCACTGGCCCCGAACGTACCGGCCGAAGTACGCCAGCCCGTCGGCCGGGGCCCGGACGGTCAGCGCCGCCCGGTCCGCCTCCAGGTCGGCCAGCCGCTCCGCCGCCTTCGCCTGGTCGTACCGGAGCTTGGCCAGGGCCAGGTGCTTCTGCCGCACGGCGAGCGGCTGCACGTCACGGGCCCGGGCCAGGGCCAGGGCCGTCTTCTCCACCGCCTCCCGCGCCTCCTTCTCCCGGCGGGGCAGGTGGACCTTCAGCGCCTGCTGCGTCTGGATCTTCGTCTCCTTGAGGAAGAACTCCTCCATCTCGACCATGTATTCGTACCGCTTCAGGATGATCCGCTCCGTCTCCTCGGTCACGTCCTTGTCGCGGTACATTTTGCGGAGCTGGTCTAGCTCCTCCTTGGCGTAGTTCAGGTAGAAGGTGGCGGATTTGACCATGAACGCGGCCGACTCCTCGGCCAGCGGCCGGTCGGTCTCCAGGAACCGGGCCAGGTCCTCGGCGGCCTGCTTGCTCTGCCGCTCGGCGGTCTCCACATCGAGCGGCAGTTGCTTCTCCAGCAGCGGCAGCTCGGCTTCGGCCTGGCGGATGGCGACGTCGGCGAGGTCGCGCTCTTGGCGGGCGTCGCGGACGGCCAGGTCGAGCTTTTCGGTGTCGAACTGGACGACCACCTCGCCGGCCGTGACCGGCGTCCCGTGCTCGACGGCGTGCTTGACCAGGAGCGGACCGGACCAGGCCTTCGGCCGGACCGACAGC
>DASXAN010000784.1:0-3116 GCA_036406755.1 Gemmataceae bacterium | reverse complement strand
GAGTGAGGAGTGGGGAGCGAGTAGGCAAGGGCCTCTTCCCTCCTCACCCCCCACTCCTCACTCCTCACTCTCTTTTAGCCGCCGGGCCAGCTCCGGCATCAGCCCGTACGCCAGTGCCAGGTACTGCACCGGGTGGAGAGTCCGCTTGCCGGACCCCTCCTCCATCTGGAGCCGGCAGGCGCTGCACTCGGTCGAGCCGAACAGCACCCGCGGCCGGCGGAGTTCGTCCAGCATCGGCTTGCCCGCGGCCAGCGATGTTTCGTAGGCGTCGGCCCGCAGGCCGTACGTGCCGGCCATTCCGGAGCAGCTCACGTCGATGGTGTGCACGCGGGCTTGCGGAATCAACCCCAGTAGGGCCGGCCCGGCCGGCGGCCGGCCGAGCGCCTTGATGTGGCACGGGACGTGGTGCCCCAGTGGCAGCGGCAGCGGGCGGAAGTCGGTCCGCAGCCGGCCCCGCTCGTGCAGCTCCCACAGGTACGCCGTCAACTCCACGGTGCGGTCGGCGATCAGCCGGGCGTCCGGGTCGTCGAGCAGGTCGAGGGTGTCGTGCCGGAGCATGACGGCGGCGGTCGGCTCGGTGCAGACGATGCGGTAGCCCTCGCGGGCCAGGTCGGCGAACACGCGGAGGTTGTGCCGGACGATCTCCCGGGCCGTCTCCACGTCCCCCTGGGCCAGCGCCTCCATGCCGCAGCTCCGCTGGTCCGGCGGGACGACGACGGCCACGCCGCTGTGGCCGAGCACCCGCACGGCCGCCTCCGCGATCTGCGGGTCGTGGTAGTTGGCGAAGATGTCCACGAACAGGGCGACTTTGTCCGCGGTCCGTGGTCCGTCGTCCGTTGCCAGGACGTACTCTGCCACGGACGACGGACGACGGACCACGGACTCTTTCCGCGTCCAGCCCAGCCGCGCGGCTTGCCGCAAGAAGCTCCGCGTGGCGAACGGCGGCAGGCGGCGGCGGCGGGAGACGCCGAAGAACTTCTCCATCACCCACCGGGCCATCGGCCCGCGGAGCAGGCGGTTGGCCAGCAGGGCGACGGCGCTGCCGGCCCGCGAGAACAGCCGCAGCCGGGCCATCACCCAGTCCGGCCGGTCCAGGCCGTGCTCGGCGACGTGGGCGGCCTTGGCCTCCAGCATCAGCCGCGGCACGTCCACGTGCGACGGGCACTCGTGCGCGCACATCTTGCAGTTGACGCACAAGTCGGCGACGGCCCGCACGTCCGGCTCCGCCAGGCGGCGCGAGTCCGGCGACCCGGCTCCGCCGGGTACCCCGGGCCGGAGCAGGTCGCGGAGCAGGTTGGCCTTGGCCCGCGGCGTCGCCTCCTCGGCCTGCGTGGCCCGGAAGATCGGGCACATCCGCTGCGGGGCCGTTTGCGTCCGGCACGCCCCGCACCCGTGGCAGGCGGCCACCTGGGCGGGGAACTCGTCGGGCTTCCAGAGCAGGAGGGGAGTGCCATCAAGCCCACCCGGGGCCCCGGGTGGGCTTTGGCCGCCCATCTTCTGCCGCATCGGCCACGCCGGCCGCCGCGGGTCCGGGCCGACCACGTTGCCGGGGTTGAACACCTCCCGCGGGTCGAAGATCGTCTTCAGGTCGCGGAACACCGTCGCCAGCCGCGGGTACTGCTTGGCCACCCACGGCGTCCGGGCCAGCCCCGTCCCGTGCCGGCCGCTGACCGTCCCGCCCAGCTCCAACGCCAGGGCATACGTGTCCTCGGCGATGGCCCACAGCCGGGCGGCGTCGGCCGGGATGGCGGGGTCCAGGAACGGCCGCAGGTGCACCTGCCCGGCGGCGGCGTGGACGAGCATCGCCGCGGTCGTCTCGTGCCGCTGCAACACGTCCTGCACGCGGGTCAGGAAGGCAGGCAGCTCGGCCGGCGGCACGCCTACATCCTCGACGCCGGTGACGGCCGGCGGCCCGCCCCGCAGCGTCTCCAGGCCCGGCAGCGCCGCGTCCACCAGCGCCCAGACGCGGCGGGCCTCGTCCGGGGCCAGGGCCGGGACGGCGAGCAGGGCCAGGTGCTCGCGCACCAACCCGTCGATCAGGTCCAGCGTCTGCCGGCGGGCGTCCTCGCCGGAGTCGGCCTCGAACTCGACCAGCAGCGCCGCCCCGGCGTGGGCGGGCAGCAATCGGACCAGCTCCCCGCCGCGGGCGCGGACCAGGGACAGCAGCCGGCCGTCGAGCAGTTCGCACGCCGCCGGCCGCCGCGGCAGCACCCGGCCGACGGCCTTCAGGGCCGCGTGCAGGTCGCCGCAGGCGAACAGGGCGACGCCCCGCCCGCCCGGCAGCGGCTCCGTCCGCAGCGTCACCTCGGTGAACAGGGCCAGCGTCCCCTCCGTCCCGGCGAGAAGCCGCGGGTAGTCGAGGGCGTCGGCGGTGAGGACATCGTGCAGCAGGTAGCCGCAGCGGTTGAACGGCGTCCGCGGCCGCTCGGCGACGATCGCCTCGGCGTTGCGGTCCAGGAGCGCGACGGTCGCCCGGTGGATGGCCGCGAGCCGGGCCGGGGCGTCGGGGGGCGGCGTCTGCGGCAGCGGCGTGAAATCGACGGCGTCGCCGGAGTCGAGGACGGCCCGGACGGCGACGACCTGGTCCCGCGGGTAGCCGAGGCGGGCGGCGCGGGGGCCGGCGGCGTTGGCGGCGACGATGCCGCCGAGGGTGGAGGTGGCGGCCCCGGCCGGTTCGACGGTCAGCCGCCGGCCGTCGCGGGCCAGCCGGGCGGCCACCCGCTCCCACGTCGCCCCGGTCCGGACGCGGACCGTGTCCGGGCCGACGGCGACGATGTCGTGCAGGAACCGGCTGAAGTCGAGGACCAACCCCGGGCCGAGGGCGGCGCCGGCCGTGCCGGTGCCGGCCCCGCGGGCGGTGACGGGCAACTGATGCTCGGCCGCGTAGCGGACGACGGCCTGGACGTCGGCCTCGCTCCGCGGGCGGACGACGGCCAGGGGCGGCACCTCGAACAGGCTGGCGTCGGTGGCGTACAGGCCGCGGCGCAGGTCGTCGAGGAGCAGCTCGCCGTCGAGGGCGGCCGCCAGGTCGTCGCGCAGCCGGTCGCGGTCGGCCGGGTCCATTGCTCAGAATCCCCGTTTCGCCGCGACTCGAGTCTTCGAGGGGAGCGCTTGCC
>DASXAN010000783.1:0-2307 GCA_036406755.1 Gemmataceae bacterium | reverse complement strand
GTCCCCCGGCCAGTCGCCGACCCAGGCCGGCGACCAGGCCAACATCACCCTGCCGCCGGGCGTCACCCTGCCCCCCGGCCTGGCCGAACGCCTCGGCGGCATCACCGGCGACCCGAAGAAGTTCGAGGACTTCGACGCCGTCGTCAAGGGCGCCAAGGAGCACGACGGCCTGTTCAAGCTCTACCAGAAGGACGACCACGTCTACGCCGAGATCCGCCAGGACCAGTTCGACCGCCCGCTCTTGGCCCCGATCGCCATCGCCCGCGGCATGGGCCAGGGCGGCCACACGCTCAACTTCGACGAGCAGTGGGTGCTCGCCTTCCGCAAGGTCGGCGACCGCGTCCACGTCATCCGCCGCAACGTCCACTTCACCGCCCGGCCCGGCACCCCGGCCGCCAAGGCGGTCGAAACCACCTACACCGACTCCGTCCTGCTCGCCCTGCCGATCAAGGCCCTCAACCCGATGCGGATGAGCGTCCTGATCGACCTGAACCAGATCTTCATGACCGACTTCGCCAACCTCGGCATCGGCATGCTCGACCCGAGCCGGTCCACCTGGGCCAAGGTCAAGGCGTACCCGAAGAACATCGAGCTGCAGGTGGCGGCCACGTTCAGCGGGTTCGGCGGCCGGGGGCGGATGATGATGGGCAACGACGCCGTCATCGACCCCCGCGGCACGACCGTCGTCATCCACTACGGGCTGGTGCAGCTGCCCGAGCACGGCTACCAGACGCGGGTCGCCGACGACCGCGTCGGCCACTTCGTCACCGTCGTCCGCGACTACTCCAACGACTCGAAGGACACGTCCTTCGTCCGGTACGTCAACCGCTGGCGGCTGGAGCGGGCCGACGGGTTCCCGCCGACCAAGCTCGCCCCGCCGAAGAAGAAGATCGTCTTCTGGATCGAGAAGTCGGTCCCCGAGGAGTACCGGGCCTACGTCCGCGACGGCATCCTCGAGTGGAACAAGGCGTTCGAGAAGATCGGCTTCCGGGACGCGATCGAGGTCCGCCAGCAGGAGAGCGAGGACTTCGACCCCGAGGACATCAACTACGCCACCTTCCGCTGGATCACGACCAACGGCGCCTTCGCGATGGGGCCGAGCCGGGTCAACCCGATGACCGGCGAGATCCTCGACGCCGACATCATCTTCGACGCCGACCTGGTGCGGTCGTGGAAGCAGGAGGCCGGGCTGTTCAACGGCAAGGCGGCGCTGGAGGAGCCGGCCAGCCTGGTCCGGGCGACCAAGCAGGGCGACTTCCTCCGCGACGCGCTGAGCTGGAACGACCGCGCCGGCAACCCCGAGGCGGCCGGCGAGCGGCTCTTGGACCAGTACAAGGCGGTGCGGCAGGGCATGTGCCAGTGCGGGGCGTGCCTGAAGTCGCAGCTCGGGCTGGCGGCGATGAGCCTGGCGGCCCTGGCCCCGGCCGACCCGCGGGCGTCCCAGGCCGAGAAGGACAAGGCGTCCGAGGAGCTGGTCGGCCAGGCGATCAAGTACGTGACCATGCACGAGGTCGGGCACACGCTCGGCCTGCGGCACAACTTCAAGTCGAGCACCATGCTCCGGGCCGACCAGCTCAACGACGTCGCCCTGACCCGCAAGCAGGGGCTGATCGGGTCGGTGATGGACTACGCGGCCGTCAACCTGGCCCCGAAGGGTGTCAAGCAGGGCGACTATTTCACCACCACCCTCGGGCCGTACGACTACTGGGCCATCGAGTACGCCTACAAGCCGCTGGGCGGCGGGTTCGCCGGGTCGATGCCCGCCGGGCTGCCGGCCGGGCTGCTCGGCGGCGCGATGCTCGGCGGCGGCGGCGGTGACGCGGAGCTGAAGAAGATCGCCTCCCGGGCCGCCGAGCCGGGGCTGGCCTACGCCACCGACGAGGACCTGTACGGCGGGTCCGACCCGCTGGTGCACGCCTGGGACCTGGGGGCCGACCCGCTCCAGTTCGCCCAGGACCGGACCAAGCTGGCCGAGAACCTGTTCAAGGACCTGGCCGACCGGATCGTGGACCAGGGCGAGGGCTACCAGCGGGCGCGGCAGGCGTTCGGCGTGCTGCTGAAGCAGTACGGGGACGCGGCGGCCCTGTCGTCGTACTTCGTGGCCGGGGAGATGATGCACCGCGACCACCGCGGCGACCCGAACGCCCGCGACCCGTTCGTCCCGGTGCCGGCGGACAAGCAGCGGGCGGCGCTGCGGTTCGTGCAGGACCAGATCCTGACCGACGCCCCGTTCAAGTTCCCGCCGGAGCTGCTGCGGAAGCTGGCGGCCGACCGGTGGGTCCACTGGGGCAACGAGCGGGTGCTGGC
>DASXAN010000782.1:0-2345 GCA_036406755.1 Gemmataceae bacterium | reverse complement strand
CGCCACCCGCGTGGCCGCCGCCGACGCCGCCGGCCGCAAGGCGGGGGGCACCGACAAGATCGTCATGGGCGTCGTCGGCTGCGGCAGCCCGCAGAGCCGGTCGCTGGGCGTCTACCACGACTCCAAGCACATTCAGGACATCAAGTGGGCGGCCGTCTGCGACGTGGACGCCAAGCACCTGGACCGGGCCAGGCAGTTCTTCAAGGGGGAGGGGCACGACGTCACCGGCCACAAGGACTTCCGCCAGCTCCTCGACCAGCGGGACCTGACGGCCGTCCTCGTCGCCACGCCGGACCACTGGCACGCCCTGGTCGCCATCGAGGCCATGCGGCGGGGCAAGGACGTCTACTGCGAGAAGCCGCTGACGCTGACCGTCGCCGAGGCGCTCGCGGTCGAGAAGGTGGCGAAGGAGACCGGCCGCATCCTCCAGACCGGCAGCCAGCAGCGGACGGAGATGGGGCTGAAGTTCCGGCTGGCCTGCGAGCTGGTCCGGGCCGAGCGAATCGGGCGGCTGAAGCGGATCGAGTGCCGGGTCGGGCCGAACGTCACGAGCAAGCCGATCCCCGAGGTCAAGCCGCCGGCCGGGCTGGACTGGGACTTCTGGCTGGGGCCGACGCCGCAGGTGCCGTACCTCTCCAGCGGCAAGGACGGGCGGTACGGCGAGACGAACTGCCACTACGACTTCCGCTGGTGGTACCAGTTCTCGGGCGGCAAGATGACGGACTGGGGGGCGCACCACCTGGACGTCGCCCAATGGGCACTCGGCAAGGATGGCAGCGGCCCGATCGCGGTCGAGCTGGTCTCCGCCACGCCGCCGCCGAAGGAGCCGAACCGGTACAACTGCCACGAGGACTTCCGGATCAAGTACGTCTACGACAACTGCCCCGAGATGTACGCCCTGAGCCGGCACGGCACCGACCCGGGCAAGCTGGTGGACAAGGACGGCAAGGTCTGGACGCAGCAGCGGCGGGACGGCAGCAAGCGGGAGTACGTCGTCAACGGCGACAGCAACGGCGTCCTGTTCCAGGGCGAGCAGGGCACGATCTTCGTCAGCCGCGAGGTGCTGTACGCCAGCGACCCGAAACTGCTGAGCGAGCCGCTGTCGCCGTCGGCGGAGCCGCTGTACCCGTCCCGGCCGACCAACCACATGCAGAACTTCGTGGACTGCGTCCGCACGCGGGAGCAGCCGATCTGCAATCCGACGGTCGGGGCCAGCTCGGTGATCGTCTGCCACATCGGCACCATCGCCATGCGGACGGGCAAGAAGCTGAAGTGGGACCCGAAGGCGCACAAGTTCGACGACGCCGCGGCGAACGCGATGCTCAGCCGGCCGCGGCGCGAGCCCTGGCGGCTCGAAGTCTGATTTCGCCGCTTGCGGCGATGCGGGCGATTGCTCGCATCGCCGCAAGCGGCACCCCTGACATGCCCCGCTCCGACTGGACGGCCCTGACCGACGACCAGCTCCTGGCCCAATGCGCAGTGGACACCTACCGGGCCAGCGGCCCCGGCGGGCAAAAGCGGAACAAGACCAGCTCGGCCGTCCGCATCCGCCACGCCCCGACCGGGCTCGTTGTCATCGCCGAGGAGAGCCGGTCGCAGCACGAGAACCGGGCCAGGGCCCTCCGCCGGGTACGGCATGCCCTGTTTTTGCAAATCCGCGAGCCGGTGGACGGCACCGGCCCGCCGCCGGCGATCGCGTCGGCCCTGACGCCGGCCGGCCGGCTGGACGTCGGCCGCAAGGACGGGCGGTTCTGGCCGGCCGCCGGGGCGGCCCTGGACGTGCTCGACGCCCACGCCGGCCGGGTGGCCGAGGCCGCCGCCGCGCTGGGCGTCACCACGGCGAACCTCGTTGCCTTCCTGCGCATCGAATCGAAGGTATGGCAGCGGGCCAACGAACTACGGCACAAGCACGGCCACGGCCCGCTCCGGTGAGGTACCGTTCCTTGGTGCTGTCCCCGCCGTCCGGCTTCTCCTGGATCGACCGCCCGCACCTGGCGGCGTGCGCCCGCCCGGACGACCCGGACGAGTTGGCATGGCTGCGGCAGCAGGGCATCCAGGTCCTCCTCACGCTGAGCGAGGACCGGCTGCGCCGCGATTGGGTGGACGCGGCCGGCCTCCTGGTCATGCACGTCCCGATCATCGACATGGACGCCCCGACGCAGGACCAGCTCGACCGCTGCGTCTCGGCGATCGTGCGGGCCAACGAGCGCAAGATGGGCGTGGCCGTCCACTGCGGGGCCGGACTCGGCCGCACTGGGGTCGTCCTCGCCGCCTATTTCGTGGTCCGGGGGCTTAGCGCCAGCAACGCCATCGCGCGCATCCGCCGCCTGCGTCCCGGCTCCATC
>DASXAN010000781.1:0-2033 GCA_036406755.1 Gemmataceae bacterium | reverse complement strand
ATCATGAACGCCGACTGGCACGTCGTCTCCGGCGGCGACGGGTTCCACTGCCGCGTCGCCCCCGACGACCCGGAGACGGTCTACGCCGAGATGCAGTACGGCGGGCTGTCCCGCTACGACGGCCGCACCGGCCAGCGGGTTTCGATCCAGCCGCAGCCCGCCGCCGGCGAGCCGCCGCTGCGGTGGAACTGGGACTCGCCGCTCGTCGTCAGCCCGCACAACCCGGCCCGGCTGTACTTCGCCGCCAACAAACTCTTCCGCAGCGACGACCGGGGCGACTCGTGGACGGCGGTCTCCGGCGACCTGTCGCGGCAACTGGACCGCGACAAGCTGCCAGTCTTCGGCAAGGTGCAGCCGCCGGAGGCGGTGGCCAAGCACGTCTCGACGTCGTTCTTCGGCAACGTCACGGCCCTGTCGGAGTCGCCGCGGAAGGAGGGGCTGATCTACGCCGGCACCGACGACGGGCTGGTCCAGGTCACCGAGGACGGCGGCAAGAACTGGCGGAAGGCGGACCTGTTCCCCGGCGTGCCGGAGAAGACCTACGTTGCGCGCCTGCTGGCCTCGCGGCACGACGCGAACACCGTCTACGCCGCGTTCGACAACCACAAGAACGCCGACTTCGCCCCGTACCTGCTCAGGAGCACCGACGCCGGCAAAACCTGGACGAAGGCCGCCGGCGACCTGCCGCCGCGGGGAAGTGTGCTGGCGCTGGCCGAGGACCACGTCGCCCCGAAGCTCCTGTTCGCCGGTACGGAGTTCGGCCTGTTCTTCACGGCGGACGGCGGCGAGAAGTGGCACCGGCTGAAGGCCGGGCTGCCGACGATCGCCGTCCGCGACCTGTGCGTCCAGCGGGCGATGAACGATCTCGTCGTCGCCACGTTCGGCCGGGGCTTCTACGTCCTCGACGACTACTCGCCGCTGCGGGCCGCCGCCCCCGAGGCGCTGGCCAAGCCGACGGCCCTGTTCCCGGTGCGGGACGGCTTCCTGTACATGCCGACGGCGCAGTTCGGCGGCCGCGGCAAAGGGTTTCAGGGCGAGGCGTTCTACGCGGCCGGGAACCCACCGTTCGGCGCGACCTTCACCTATCACTTGAAGGACGCGCTGCCGACCGCGAAGAAGCGCCGCCAGGACGCCCAGAAGAAGCAAGAGAACCCGCCGTACCCCAGCCGGGAGCAGCTGCGGGCCGAGGCGGAGGAGGAGCCGCCGGCGGTGCTGCTGACCGTCAGTGACGCCGACGGCACGCCGGTCCGCGTGCTCGCCGGGCCGACGGCCGCCGGCGTCCACCGGGTCACGTGGGACCTCCGCCTGCCGGCGGTGGACCTGCCGCGGCCGCAGCGCACCCGGGGCGAGGCCGACGAGGACGTCTTCCCCGCCGGCCCGACCGGCCCGTACGCCGCCCCCGGCCGGTACGCGGTGAGCCTGGCCCAGCGGGTTAACGGCGAGGTGAAGCCGCTGGCCGGGCCGGTCGAGTTCGCGGTGAAGTTCGTCGGCCCGTCGCCGCTCTCCGCCGACGACCTGAAAGTGTTGGTCGAATACCAGAAGCAGGTCGTCAAGCTCCAGCGCGACCTCACGGCGGCGCAGGGGACGGCCGGGGAGCTGACCAACCGCCTGGACCAGATCAAGCTGGCCCTGGACGAGACGCCGGCGGCGCCGCCCGAGAGCCGGCGGCGGGCGCGGGCACTGATCGCCGAGCACCGCGAGACGGTGCGGCGGCTCAGCGGCGACGCGGCCTTGCGCGAGCGGAATGAGAACGTGCCGACGTCGATCGCGGAGCGGGTGGCGGTCGCGGCCGGGGCGGCCCGCACGCTGGCGGCGAAGCCGACCGGCACGCAGCGGGAGCAGTACGCGATCGCCCGGAAGGAGCTGGACGAAGTGTCGGCCGCGGAGCGCAAGCTGGCCGAGACGGGCGTGAAGGAGCTGGAGGCGCTGCTGACCAGGCTCGGGGCGCCGTGGACGCCGGGCCGGCTGCCGGGCGGCGACAAGTGACAATCGGCAGCGGCCGGGATTCGTGTCTCTGAGTTGGAGTCCCGGGG
>DASXAN010000780.1:0-4770 GCA_036406755.1 Gemmataceae bacterium | reverse complement strand
AGGACACCAACGGGGCCGCCGGGCCGGAGTTCACCGACACCCGCGGCAACAACGTGGACGCCCACCTCGACCGGGACGACGACGACGTCGCCGACGCCACCCCCGGCCGCCCGTCCGGCGGCACCGCCCTGGACTTCAGCGGCTACGCGTTCAACCCGGCGGCGTCCCCGACCACGCTCCAGAACCAGAACGCCGCCCAGGCGAACCTGTATTACGTGGTCAACACGCTGCACGACGTCCACTACATGTACGGGTTCACCGAGGCGGCCGGTAACTTCCAGGTGAACAACTACGGCCACGGCGGCGTCGGCAACGACCCCGTCCAGGCCGACGCCCAGGACGGCGGGGGCACCAACAACGCCAACTTCGGCACCCCGGCCGACGGGCAGTCCGGGCGGATGCAGATGTACCTGTGGACGAGCACCACCCCGAGCCGGGACGGCGACTTCGACAACGACGTCATCATCCACGAGTTCGGCCACGGCGTCTCCAACCGCCTGACCGGCGGGCCGGCCAACTCCAGCGCCCTGGACGCCCAGCAGAGCGGCGGCATGGGCGAGGGGTGGAGCGACTTCTACGCCCTGATGTTCCAGCAGCGGGCCACCGACACGCAGAACGCCGGGTACGGCATGGCCACGTACGTCGTCGGCCAGTCGCAGACCGGCCAGGGCCTCCGCCGCAAGCGGTACAGCTTCGACATGTCGATCGACCCGCTCACCTGGGACGCGTACGGCACCGGCGGGTCAGGCGGCGGCGTCACCCGCAGCACCGAGGTGCACAACACCGGCGAGATCTGGACCACGACGCTGTGGGACATGAACTGGCTGTTGATCAACAAGTACGGGTTCGACGCCGACCTCGCCACCGGCTGGTCGCCGGACCCCGGCCCGGCCCACGCCGGCAACAAGCTGGCCCTGCGGCTGGTCATGGACGCCATGAAGCTCCAGCCGGCCAACCCGTCGTTCACCCAGGCCCGGGACGCCATCGTCGCCGCCGACGCGGCCCTCAACGGCGGCAACGACCTGTACGAGATCTGGTCGGCGTTCGCCCGCCGCGGCCTCGGGCAGGGCTCGTCGAGCGGCACGTCCGGCTCGACGAGCACGCCGACGTTGAGTTTCACCCTGCCGATGCTGGTCCAGGCCGTCACCCCGACGACCGGGGCCGTCGCGCCCGGCGACCCGCTCAGCTACACCGTCACCACGACGGCCGCGATCGACCCGGCGACACTGGACCCGGCCGACCTGGTCGTCAACGGCCAGCCGGCGACCAACGTCTCGTACACCGCGGGGGCGACGTCCGCCACGTTCACGTTCGACGTCGACCCGGTGACGGCGGAAGGGCCGCAGACGATCCAGGTGGCGGCCGGGGCGTTCAACCGGGCCAGCGACGCCGGCGCCGTGTCGGCGTTCGCGTCCACGTTCTACGTGGACGCCACGCCGCTCACCGTCACGTCAATCACGCCGGCCGCCGGGGCGACCGTCCCCCCGCCGCTGACGACGGTGGACGTGAACCTCAGCGGCGCCATCGACCCGGCGTCGGTGCAGACGACCGACCTGAGCATCAGCCGCGGCACCGTGACCGGGTTCACCCTGCTCAACGACAACACGACCGTCCGCTTCACCGTCGCCAACCTCACCAGCGAACTGCCGTTCACCGTCGCCGTGGCGGCCGGCGCGTTCCTGGACCCGGAGGGGAACCCGAGCGCGGCCTTCGCCGGCGGCACGGTGACGCTGGACTACGTGACGACACCGTTCCCGACGCCGCTGCAGCCGCAGGCCCCGCTCGGCTCGCTCGCCTACGGCGGCAGTTTCGCCGCCACGGTCGGCGCCGGCGGCGACAACGACAGCTTCACCCTGAACCTGGCCGCCGGCCAGACGCTCAACGTCACCGTCACGCCGGACGCGACGCTGCAACCGAAAATCACCGTGTCCGGGCCGGGCACCAACGTGACCGCGTCGGCGGCCGCGGCCGGCGTGGCGGCGCAGCTCAACCTGATCCCGGTCACGGCCGCCGGCACCTACACGCTCACCGTCAGCGGGGTCGCCTCGACCACCGGCCGGTACACCCTCCAGCCGACCCTGAACGTCACCCAGGAGGCCGAGTCCAACGGCGGAGCGACGAACGACACGCCGGCCACGGCGCAGAACCTCGGGCCGAGCCTCCTGACCCCGGGTGGCGGGCTGGCGACCGCCACCGTCCACGGCCGCAGCGACCCGGCCGGCCTGATCTCCGAGGCCGAGCCCAACGGGACCACGGCGACGGCCACCACGGCCGGGACGTACGCGGCCGCGGCGACCGGCAGCCTCTACCAGATCGCCCTGACCGGCTCGCTGGGCAGCTCCGGCGACCTGGACTACTTCAACATCGGCCCGATGCAGGCCGGCGACGTGCTGACCGTCACCCTGTCCGGGTCGCCGTCCGGCCGCGGGGCCGCGTCCGACGGGCTGGTGCGGCTGTACCGGTCCGGGGCGACGGCCAACGTCATCCAGGACGACGACAGCGGCCCCGGCTTCGATTCGCTGATCTACCGGTTCACGATCACCACCTCGGACAATTACTACATCCGCGCCGCCTCGGCCAACAGCTCCGCCGCGGTCGGGGCGTACCAGATCGCCGCCCTGCTGGAGAACACCGGGGCGGCCCCGGCCACCGGCGGGACGGCCACGGCCGAGGTCGAGGCGAACGACACCAAGGGCACGGCGACGAACGTGGCCAACGCCTGGCGGCCGGTGGCCTACACCGCCACCGCGGCCGGCACGATCACGTCCGGCGACACCGACCTGTACTCGTACCAGTTCACGGCCGGGGACGTCGTCACCCTGGTCGCCCGGTCCGCGTCCGGGCTGGCCCCGCAGGCGGCGCTGTTGAACGCCGCCGGCGCCGTGATCGCCTCCGAGGACGGAACCAGCACCGTCGCCGGGGCCGGCGGACTCTCGCCGATCTACGGCTACGTCATCCCCACGACCGGGACGTACTACTTCCGCGTCACCGCCGCCTCGGGCACCACCGGCGGTTACACCGCCGAGGTGACGCTGTCCACGCCGGCGACGCTGCCGACCGCCCCGTTCGGCCAGGACCTGTACTCGTTCCCGCTGGCCGCCGGCCAGGTGGCGTCGGCCGTCGTTAAGGCCACCCCCGCCGGCGCCCTGCACATCGCCATCCTCGACCCGACCGGCGCCGTCATGGCGACCGGCGTCACCGGGGCAACGAACGTGGACGAGGCCGTCAGCAACGTGATCGCCGCGGCCGCGGGCACCTACTACCTGCGGGTCAGCGGCCCTGCCAACGTGGACTACCAGGCGACGGTCGTCACCGGCGGGGCGTTCGACGTCGAGCCGAACGGCTCCTTCGCCGCCGCCCAGCCGATCCTCGCCGAGACCGCGGTCCTGGGCGCCGTCAGCGGCAGCGACGACTGGTACCGGATCACCCTGTCCGCCGGCGACACGCTGACGCTGACGACGGCCACGCCCGGCGGCACGGCCGGCCAGTCGTTCACCAACACCTTCGACCCGGCGATCGAGGTGTACGACCCCAGCGGCGCCCTCATCGGCGGCGACGACAACTCGGCGGCCGACGGCCGCAACGCGACGCTGACCGGCACCGCCGCGGTCGCTGGCAACTACCGCGTCCGCGTCCTCGGGGCCGGCGGCACGGCCGGCGAGTACGTGCTCTCCGCCGCCGTCGTCCCGGTCCCCGTGCCGGCCACCGTGCAGACGGTCACCGTGGACGACGGGAGTGCGCAGCGGTCGGTGGTGCGGTCGCTGACGGTGACGTTCTCCGGCCCGGTCACGTTCGCCCTCGGCGGCGCCACCGCCGCGTTCCAGCTGACCCGGACCGGGCCGACCGGGCCGACCGGCACCGTGGCACTGGCCGCGGTTGTCGCCACCGACGGCCAGGGGCGGACGGTGGTGACGCTTACGTTCCCCCCCGGGGCGTTCACCGAGTCGAACACCGCGGCCGGGGCCGTACCCTCCCTCATCGACGGCACCTACACCCTGACCGTCCTCAGCAGCGCCATCACCGGGGCGAACGGGCTGCCGCTGGACGGCAACGGCGACGGCATCGCCGGCGGGGACTACGCCCTGAGCACGCACCGCCTGTTCGGGGACGTGGACGGCGACGGCGACGTGGACCTCTTGGACCTCAACCCCCTGGTGCCGGCCCTGTTCGGCGTCCAGGGGCAGGCCGGGCCGCCGGTGTACAACCCGGCGTTCGACTTCGAGGGGGACGGCGACGTGGACCTCTTGGACCTCAACCAGTTCGTCCAACGTCTGTTCACCTCCGGATACACCCCCTGACCGCGGCAAAGCCGGGCCGGATCCCACGGGCCGGGGGCCAACCCCCGGCCCGCTTTTTTGCGCGGTTTCCGCCTTGACGGAAACTGACGAAGACTTAATCTCAATCACTGGTCCGATCCGAGGTCTGAACGCCACTCCACCCGGCGGGCCGGTCCGTCGCCTTGCCCCCGCCCGCCGCCCGGTCGAGTTCATTCATCCCCATCCCCGACGGAGCATCGACTGATGAGCCGGCTCTCCCCCCGGGCCGTCCGACGCTCGCCCCGGCATCGCCTCTGGCGGTTGAACCTGGTCGCACTGGAGGACCGCGTCACGCCGACGGCCCCGGCCGCGCCGGTCATCATCGAGCCGTTCGCCGAAGGCCAGATCACCGGCACCTTCGACGTCAACATCCAGACCGACCCGGCCCAGTACTTCGACGCCGACGGCGACGCCTGGCAGGCGACCGACTGGCAGATCAAGGACACGGCCAGCG
>DASXAN010000779.1:0-2765 GCA_036406755.1 Gemmataceae bacterium | reverse complement strand
CCCCGGCCGACGCGGCCTGGGCCTTCCCGTTCCTGGGCGACCTGCACATCGAGCGGCCCGAACACCACGACATGGCCTGGCTGGCCAAGGACCACCACGGCGACGTCTCCCAGGTCCAGAACTACTGCCGCATCACCCGCGACGTCACCCCGAAGCTGCTCGCCGTCGCCCGGCAACAGGCGACGGACTCCCGCGCCCCGGTGCCGTTCGTGCTCCAGATCGGCGACTTCGTCGAGGGGTTGTGCGGGTCGGAGCAACTCGCCGCCAAGCAGGCCGACGACGCCATCGACCTCGTCCGGCAGGCGGC
Source organism: Gemmataceae bacterium (assembly GCA_036406755.1). GTDB lineage: Bacteria > Planctomycetota > Planctomycetia > Gemmatales > Gemmataceae > DASXAN01. The sequence continues at coordinate 2,458 of DASXAN010000779.1, read as the reverse complement.
GTTCCCGGTGCCGTTCCTGTTCACCAAGGGCAACCACGATATCACCGGCCCCGGCGCGCCGCAGGTGTACGACAAGAAGCTCGTCCCGTTCCTGGCCGCCCAGGCCCGGGACGACATCCGCACGTCCGTGTTCACCCGCGACCGCGACGGCACGCTCGTCGTCTTCTACGACGCCTACAACCGCGACAGCCTCGACTGGTTCGACGGGCTGATGAAGGACCGCAAGCCGCGGCGGCTGCTGTTCGTCATCCACCCGCCGGTCGTGCCGTACAACGCCCGCAGCAACTGGCACGTCTACGCCCGCCCGACGCAGCAGAAGCAGCGGGACCGCCTGCTCGACCTGCTCGGCCGGGCCCGGGCCGTGGTCCTGAGCGGCCACCTGCACAAGTACAGCTTCCTGGTCCGGCGGACGGACGGCGGGCGGTTCGCCCAGCTGGCCGTCAGCAGCGTCGCCGCCAGCCCGGACGGCAAGCCGCGGGACCAGCTGGAGGGCGTGGACAAGTACACCCCCGACCTGGTCAACCTGGAGCCGAAGCACGCCCCGGACACGGTGGCCGACCGCCGCCGGCTGCTGGAGGCGGAGAAGCCGTTCATCGAGCACTTCGAGTACGCCGACACCTGGGGGCACGCCCTGGTGACGGTGGCGGGGGACCGGGTTCGCGCGGCCGTCTGCCGCGGCCTGGACCGGCAGGCGTGGAAGAGCCTCGACCTGACCGGGCCGCTCGGGTAGGGTGGGTCGTATTTAGCCCCCGGTCATTGACCGGGGGCGAGCGCTCGCGCCCCCGGTCAATGACCGGGGGCTAAATGGCGCCCACCCTACTTCTCCGCGTGCCGCAGCGGGCGGCCGGCCAGGGCGGCCGTCGGCTTGCCGTCCGCGATCGCCGCCGTGCCGTTGACGTACACCCACTTCACCCCGGTGGCGTACTGGTGCGGCTTGTCGTACGTGGCCACGTCCCGGAACGTCGCCGGGTCGAACACCACCACGTCGGCGAAGTACCCGGCCTTCAGGTAGCCCCGTTCCGGCAGCCGCAGGACGTCCGCCGGCAGGCCCGACGCGCTGCGGACCGCCTGCTCCAGCGGGATCACCTTCTCCTCGATCGAGTACCGGCCGACCTTCCGCGGGAAGGTGCCGTAGCTCCGCGGGTGCGGCACGTCCCGGCCCGGCACCTTCGACGACCCGTCGCTGGCCGTCGCCACCCACGGCCGCCGCATGAAGATGCGGACGTCCTCCTCGCTCATCCCGAACGATACCATCTGCGCCCCGCCGCCCCGCTCGACCTCCACGACCACGTCCACCGGCGACTTGTGCTCCTGCTCGGCGATGGCCGCCAGGTCCTTGCCGGCGTAGGCCGGGTGCGACCGGCACGAGCAGACGCGGAGCGACTTGCCGCCGTCCCGGTCGTCGAGGTTCCGCCGGATGGCGGCGCGGATCTTCGGCCCGAGTTCCGGGTCGGCGAGCCGGTCGCGGAAGTCGGCCGTGCTCCCCTCCCGGTACTGGGTCGGCACCACCATCGCCCGCAGCGACGTGCTGCTGGCCGTGTACGGGTACTGGTCGGCGGTCACCACCTGCCCGGCGGCCCGGGCCTTCTCGACCAGCGCGATCACGTCGCCGGACTTGCCCCACATCCGCCGGCCGGAGCATTTGATGTGCGAGATGTGGGCCGGCAGCCCGCCCTCCTTGCCGACGGTGATGGCCTCCTGGATGGCGTCGAGCAGGCCGGCCTCCTCGTGGCGGATGTGGCTGGCGTAGAACCCGCCGTGGGCCGCCGCGACCTTCGCCAATGCGATGATCTCGTCGGTCTTGGCGTAGGTGCCGGGGTTGTAGATCAGGCCGGTGCTCAGGCCCCACGCCCCGTCCTTCATGCCCTGGTCCACGAGCCGCTTCATCTTCTCCAGCTCGTCGGCCGTCGGCGGGCGGTTGACGTTGCCCATGACCTGCTGGCGGACGCTGTTGTGCGGCACCTGGTGGGCGACGTTGCTGCCGGCCCCGTTCTTCTCGATCCCGGCGTAGAAGGCGGCCACGTCGGTCGGCCCGGACCCGCAGTTGCCGGTGACGACCGTGGTCACGCCCTGGGTGATGTACGACAGGTTCTGCCGGGTCGCGGGCGCCTGGATGGAGCCGTTGTCGCTGTGGGTGTGCAGGTCGATGAAGCCGGGAGCGACGACGAGGCCCTTGCCGTCGATGACGCGCGGCTTGCCGGCGACGGTGAACTTGCCGACGCCGACGATGCGCTCGCCCTTGATGGCGAGGTCGCCGGCGACGCCGGGGGAGCCGCTGCCGTCGTAGAGCATCGCGCCCCTGATGACGACGTCGGCCTCGACCGGCTTGTCGGCCGCGGGCAGGGACAGGAGGACGAAGGTGGTGAGCGTCAGCATCGCAGGGTTCTCGCGCGGTGGTGGCGGGGACGGTGTTGTTTCTACGGCGGCGGCGGCCGGGGGGCCAGCGCGAGGCGCGCGG
>DASXAN010000778.1:0-5090 GCA_036406755.1 Gemmataceae bacterium | reverse complement strand
CCAGCCGCCGGTGGCAGTGCTCCGGCGTCGGCTCGCTGCACAACAGCGCCGCCGGCACCGCGAACAGCTTGCGGTCGAGCGTCTTCTCGATCTTCCGCTCGGCCAGCAGCCGCAGGAACCGCCGCTCGTACTCGGCCCAGCTGCCCTTGGCCTTCTTGTAGGCGTCGAGCATGTCCTCGGTCGGGGCGAGCCGCGGCTCGTGGACGTAGTGCGCCCCGCACAGCTCCTTGACGAAAAACGCCAGGTCGTCCCGCTTGGTGAACCCGGCGAGCTGCGAGACGTTCCTGAGGCGGACGTCGACGAGCCGGCGGATGCCGGCTTTCCGCAGGAGGCCGAAGAAGTCCGCGGCGGATTTCTGCGCGAAACCGATCGTGTACACGTCCACGGCCGGGCCTCCGGTCTCAGCGGCGAAGCGGCGGCACAGCGTTAGCCCAGGGCGTGAGCCCTGGGTCACCGGTACCCGAAAACCCATTGAGCCCCGGAGGGGCGACACAATGTGTCGCCCCTCCGGGGCTGGCATCATATTGGTCGGCCCGGGACCCAGGGCTCGCGCCCTGGGCTAACGCTGTGCCGCCGCTTCGCGGCTGAATCAATCGCGGCCGGCTCGGCCGCGGTACCCAGTGCCGCCGGGCCTCCCCCTCCCGGCCCCGCTCACGCCGCCGGCTGCTCGGCCCGCATCGCGTCCATCAGCGGCCAGAGCACGTCCACCTTGTCATCGAACACGTCCCCGATCAGCACGTCCGTCACCCGGTCCTTCAGGTGCGGGTACTTCCGCACGAACCGGCCGAAGCTGAACCCGTCGTAGTACGCGCACACCAGCCGCCGCATCCGGTCCATCCCGGCCGTGAACGTCGGCTCCCACTTCCGCAGCTGCTTCTCCGACGTGTCCCCCTTCTCCAGCCCCTCGGCGACCGCGTCGGCGGCCATCGCCCCGCTCGTCAGGGCCAACAGTACGCCGGACGAGTAGAGCGGGTCGAGGAACCCGAACGCGTCGCCGACCAGCACCCAGCCGTCGCCGGCCGCCCGCGTCGCCCGGTACGTGTACTCCTTGGCCGCGCGGAAGATGTCGCTGCGGGTGGCGTTGGCGAGCCGCGGCTTCAGCCCCGGGCACCGGTCCACCTCCTCGAAGTAGATCGCCTCGAGGTCCTTCTCGCCGCGGTCCGTGAACAGGTAGGTGTAGTCGGCCACGACGCCGACGCTGACGTCGCCGTCGTGCTGCGGGATGTACCAGAACCAGCCCTTCTTGCCCTTCGTCTGGATGACCAGCGTCGCCCCCTCGTCCTTGCCGGTGTCCCGCTGGGTCCCCTGCCAGTAGGTCCACAGGGCGGCCTTTTTCAGGACGGGGTCCCACTCGCGGAGGCCGAACCGGTCCATGATCATGGAACTCTGGCCGCTGGCGTCCACGACCACGTCGGCCCGCACCGTCCGCTCGCCGCTCTCGTCCTGCACCCGGACGCCGACGGCCCGGTTGCCCTCGAACAGCACCTCCAGTACCCGCACCCCCTGGTGGACGTGGACGCCGTGCTCGGCGGCGTTGGCGAGCAGCATGGTGTCGAACTCGCTGCGGATGACCTGCCACGTCTGCGACGACTCGTGCGGGTTGTGGTCCACGAAGTAGAACGGCTCGGACAGCTTGCCGTGCTGGTTGATGAACTGGACGGAGTACTTCTTGACGAACGGGCTGGCCTGCATCTTCGGCAGCATGTCGATCCGCTTGAGGACGTGGTAGGTCATCGGGATGAGCGACTCGCCGATGTGGAACCGGGGGAACCGCTCCCGCTCGAACAGCTCGACGCGGTAGCCCTTCTGGGCGAGCAGGGTGGCGGCGGTCGAGCCGCCGGGGCCGCCGCCGATGACGACGACGTCGGGGTGGTCGGCGGGGCGCGGGGCGGAGGCCATTGTCAATCTCCTCGTGTGAACTTGCCGGGCAGACCGTAGGGTGGGTCGAACGAGCGGAGCGAGTGAGGCCCACCGACTCCGGGGCCTGTCGCCGCGGCGGTGGGCCTCGGTCGCTCCGCTCCCTCGACCCACCCTACATCCACTACGTCCACGAACCGTCTTCATCCTCGTGCGGCGCCCGGGCCGCACGGAGCAACCGGGTCAGCCGCCGCAGGTCATTAGCCGACAGGTGCCCGAGCTGGCGGGCGTGGCAGTCCCGCAGCGGGCCGGCGACGGCCCTCAACAGCCGCAGCCCGGCCGGCGTGATGCCGACGCGGACGACCCGCCGGTTGTCGGCCGACCGCTCCCGCACGACCAGCCCGCGGGCCTCGAGCTTGTCCACCAGCCGGGTGATGTCCGGGGCGCGGGAGACGAGGCGGTCGGCCAGGGCCAGCGTGGGCAGGGTGCCGGGGTGCTCGGCCTTGAGCAGCCGCAGGGCGTTGTACTGCTGCGGCGTCAGGCCGTAGCCGGCGAACAGGTCGTCCTCCAGGGTGCGGAGGCGGTCGTACGTCCGCCAGAGGTTCAGGAACGCCTCCTGCTCCGGGGAGTCGAACCGGGCCTTGGGCCGCGTCGCAGTCATGCCGGTGATTATCGTCATTCGGACAATGGTTGTCCAGACAAGTATCTGGCAAGAAAAAAGGCGGCCCCTACTGCGGGGCCGCCGGCGTGGTCAGCGGAAGAACCCGAGCCAGAAGCTGAACGCCTGCCTGGCGTCGGCCGGCGACTGGTCCGAGAGCGGCGGCACGCGGATTGAGGGCGCAGCGGGAGATGGCCGCGGCTCGTCCCGCGCGTCGATGAACAGCACGTCGCCGTCCAGAAGGATGACATCCTGCGGCCGGAACGGCGGCGGGTCGCCGTCGCGGGCCTGCATCGGGATGTGGACCGTCCGCGCCGCCGCGCCCCGGCCGCGCCGGATCACGACGGCTCCGGCCGAGTCCGGACGCGGCAGGCCACCGGAGCGAGCCAGCGCGTTCAACACGTCACTGTCGCCGGGCGTCAGGTCCACGGCGGTGACGGCGGGGCGGCCCGACGCGCCGGCGACATCGCCCCGGACGACCGTGACTCGCACCGGCCGGGGCTTTGCCAGCGCCACCAGAATCCGCGCGCCCTTGGGGACGATCCCCGCCTTGAGGCACTCGGCGGCGATCGATGTATGGACCTCAACGACGGTCTTGCCCCGCACCTGCATCTGTCCGACCCGCGGCAGGAGGATCGTGCCGTCGTCCAGGACCGGGACCGGATAGCCGACGGCCGCAGCGCCGGACGGCCCGGCCACGGCGACCGGCGGCTGTTGACCCTTCTCGCCGAGGACGCCTTCGACGAAGACGCCGAGCAGGTCGCCGGCGTCCAGGTGGTAGTCCTTCGGCGGCTCGCGGCGGAGGGCGGTCAGCGGGATCGAGCGGAGTTCGCCCTGGTTCGTCTTCGGGCCGGCGGGCGGCTGCTCGGCCCGCGTCGCCCGCAGGTCCGCCAGCCACGCCGCCTCCAGGGCCTCGACAGAGTCGAAGTCGTAGCACGCCTTCGCCGCCGCGTCCCAGCCGTCGGCGATGCCCCGCTTGACGAACCGCAGGAACGTCGAGCGGTCCTTGCGGTCGATGAGGAAGCGAGTGACCGAGTAACCCTGACCGTGAAGGGCCGATGCGTCAGCCTTGGTATACTCCTTCAGGCCGAACAGCCGCGACAGCGGGAGGACCGTCTTGCGGACCAACATGCTTCGCATATTCTGGTCGCGTTGCGACTGTTCGGCCTCATATGCGGCCAAATCGCCTGCCCCCACATATGCCCACGGCGGGATGGGACGCCGGAAATGGTGCGCCAGGACGATGCGTGTGGTTTCGCGCGGCAAGATGCTCGCCAGGATTACTTCCAGATCGCCACCCAGCCACACGTCTAGCACTTCGTACCCGCCGCGGAAGTCGAAGCTAATGTTGGTCGCCCCTCCTCGATACTTGGGATCGGTCGCCACGGTCAGCGGGCACGGCTTCGGCCACGGCGGCATCTCCGCCCCGAGCCAGCGAACGGCCTGGGCCTTCCGCTCCCGCTCCGCTGCCTCAGCCGCCCGCCGGGCGACTTCGCCGGTCGGGGCGCGGACGACGAAGTTGGCCGTGCGACACTCGCCGGGCTTGTCGTCCGCCTCGGGGGCCGCGGCCCGCGGTGGGGCCGGCCGTTCGCCCGGCGGCTGCGCCGCCGCGGGGCCGTACACCCACGCGCCGGCTCCGGCCATCCCGAGAGCCACGACCGCCGTCACCAGCTTGAGGTTGTTCAGGATCATCGCGTCACCGACTCCTTTCGTCAGTGCCAGGACGCCCGCCGGGACCGCCGCCCCGGCCGACAGCTGGACGACCGCCCGCCGCAGCGCCGCCGGCACCGGCACGGCCAGCACGTCCGGGGTCAGGGCCGCCGCGACCGCCCCGGCCGTCGGAGCGACGCCGCGGCGGGTCAAGAGCACCCGCAGCCGGGCCCGCGCCCGGGCCAGCCGGGCCGACACCGTACCCGGCGGGCAGTGCAGCCGGCGGGCCGCCTCCGCATACGTCAGCCCCTCGAAGTAGCAGAGCACGACCGGCGTGCGGTCCCGGGCCGGCAGGCGGGCGATGGCGTCGTCGAGGATCGGCCGCAGGTCGTGACCGTCCGGCGGCGACACGGCGGGCACGTCCACGGCCGGCACCTCGCGCCGCCGGCCGGCCGCCGCCCGCGTCCGCAGTGCCACCCGGCGGGCGACGCCGAAGAGCCACGGGCCGAGCCGGTCGGGGCGGCGGAGCCGGCCGGCCTTGCGGGCCAGCAGCAGGAACGTCGCCTGGAACGCGTCCTCCGCGGCGTGGACGTCGCCGAGGATACGGCGGCAGACGCCGAACACCAGCGGCCCGTGGCGGCGGACCAGCTCGGCGAACGCGGCGTCGTCACGGCGGCGGGCGAACCGGGCCAGGAGGTGGTCGTCGGCCCGGTCGGCCGACGGGGCCGGGTCGCTGACGGCGCGGATGTGGTGCAGGACGGGGCTGAGGCGGTGCGCGGCCATGTCCGTGGCTCCGGGGGCGGGATTCCGTTCCTGCCATCATACTGCGGGGAAGGGGCGAGGCGCGTGCAGAATTCTGCGGACCGGCTAGCCGCGACGCGGAGGCTTTGCGGAGCGGAGCGCGGGAGAGTCTCGGGGGGGGGGG
>DASXAN010000777.1:0-3981 GCA_036406755.1 Gemmataceae bacterium | reverse complement strand
CCGTTCCCGGAGGGCAGCGCCGTCGAGAAGATGATGGCGCACCAGTTCAAGGCCGCCCCGCCGCTGAAGGAACTCGTCCCGGACGCCCCGGAGGCATTGGTCGCGGTCGTCGAGCGACTGATGGCCAAGAAGCCGGAAGACCGGTTCGGCGGGACCGACGAGGTCGCCGAGCGGCTGCTACCGCTGGCCGGCGGGCTGCCGGTCGTCGGCGCCTTCGACCACCCGGCCCCGGCGGGCGCGCCCACGGCATACGCGCCCCGGCCGAGTTCCTTCATCCCGCCGCCGGCCCCGGTGCCGAATCGCCCGTCGTCGTTCATCCTTCCGCCGCCGAACGGATCGTCCGCGGGCGTCTCCGCCGCGCCGTCCAATGGCTCCAGTCATGGCTTGTTCCCGACCCCGCCGCCGTTCCAGCCGCGGAAGTCGGTGGCTCAGCCGCCAGCCGCGCGCCAGTCGCAGGTGGCCGCGCCGGTCGGCCATCCGGCCCCGGCTCGCCCCCCCGAGGACCGCAAGGCGCCGTCGCGGCACGATTCGCGGGGCCAAGCCGAAGGTGACTCCGAGTTCACCATGCCGCCGGGCTTTGTGCCGGACCGGCCGAAGGCGGCGTCCTTCGGCCCGCTGGCCATCGCCGTCGTCGGCATCGGGGCGATGATCCTGTCCTACATCGCCTTCCTGTCCTTCAACCCGTTCAAGTAACAACGGGCAACAGGCCGACGGCAGCGGGCAGTGAAGCGCCGGACCGCGCTTCACCGCCTGCTATTCCCAACCGGCCGCCGGGCTGACTACAATGCCGTGGTGATGAGTCCCCCGGCCGTTGCCGACCCCCCGCCCCGCCGCGTCGTGGTCCTCGGGTCCACCGGATCCATCGGCACTAGCACGCTCGACGTCATTGCGCACCTGCCGGACCGGCTCCGCGCGGTCGGCCTGAGCGCCCACGCCAATACCGAATTGCTCTTGGAACAGATCGGCCGCCACCGGCCACGGTGGGTCGCGGTCACGGACGCGGCCGTCGCCCGTCGCCTCAACCCGGCTCGGTTGGCCGGGACCGAGCTTCTGGCCGGGGACGAGGGCATCTGCCGGATGGTCACCGACCCGGACACGGATGTCGTCGTCTCGGCCATCGTCGGGGCCGCCGGGCTAGCCGGAACGTGGGCGGCCCTGGAGGCCGGCAAGGCGGTCGCACTGGCTAACAAGGAGACGCTGGTCGTTGCCGGGCCTCTGGTCATGCGGTTGGCCCGGATGCGCGGTGCGAGCCTCTTGCCGGTGGATAGTGAACACAGCGCCGTCTTTCAGGCGCTGGCCGGCAGCCGGCCCGGCGAGGTTCGTCGGGTCGTGCTGACGGCCAGTGGCGGGCCGTTCCGCGGCCGGTCCCGGGCCGACCTGGAGGGCGTGACGGCCGCCGACGCCCTCCGCCACCCGACCTGGCGGATGGGGCCGAAGATCACCGTCGATTCCGCCACCCTCATGAACAAGGCGCTGGAGGTGATCGAGGCCCGCTGGCTGTTCGACCTGGACCCGGACCGGATCGAGGTGATCGTCCACCCGGACTCGGTCGTCCACTCGTTCGTCGAGTTCGCCGACGGGTCGGTGCTGGCGCAGCTGTCCCCGCCGGACATGCGGCTGCCGATCCAATACGCCCTGACCTACCCCGACCGGGTGAGCGGGCCGGCCAAGCGGCTGGACTGGCGCGAGTTGGCCGGGCTGCACTTCGAACAGCCGGACCACGAGACGTTCCCGGCCCTACAATTGGGGTACGAGGTCGCCCGCCGTGGGGGCACCTGCGGCGCGGTATTGAACGCGGCCAACGAGGCCGCCGTCGGCCGGTTCCTGGCCGGCGACCTGCCCTTCCTGGACATCCCGCGCGTCTGCCGGGCGGTGCTCCACCACCACGACTTCAGCGCCGACCCGACGCTGGAGGAGCTGTGGGCCGCCGACCGGTGGGCGCGAGACGAGGTGAATCGGTGGATCCGAGCGACACACCCGAACGCGGCGACGACCTGACGGCCGCGCCCGTGACGGTCGGCGGCTGGCTGGCCCAGAACGCCCTGACCCTGGTCATCGTGGCGGCGGCGGCCGTCCTGGTCTGCTTGTACCTGGACGTCCTCCGCGTCGCCCTGATGCTCGTGGGGCTGGGGCTGGTCATCTTCATCCACGAGCTCGGCCACTTCCTCGCGGCCAAGTGGTGTGACGTGCACGTCGAGACGTTCTCGATCGGCTTCGGCCCACCGCTGCCGGGATGCCGGTTCCAGTACGGCGAGACGGTATACCAGGTCGCCGTCGTACCGCTGGGCGGGTACGTCAAGATGGTCGGCGAAGGGGCCGAAGAGGAGGGCGAGGACGACCCACGGTCGTTCAAGAACAAGACGGTGGGCCAGCGGATGCTGATCATCTCCGCCGGGGTCATCATGAACATCCTCATGGCCGCCATATGCTACATCGGCGTGTACATGACGACCGGCGTGGAGCGGCCGGCGGGGGTCATCGGCACGGTCGATTCCGGTTCACCGGCGTGGACGAAAGGCCTTCGCCCCGGTGCTGAGATCGTCCGCATCGGCAACGCCGTCCGCCCATACTTCGACGACGTGATGCCGGAGGTGGTTCACTGGTCGGCCGGCGAACCGATCCCGATGGAGTACGAGGTCTTCAACGGCGGCCGGCCACAGACGAATACGGTCGAGATCACGCCGCGGCAGAACCGGACGGTCGGCCGGCCGATGATCGGCATCGGCCCGGCGCGCACCGCCCGCCTCCGCCCGCCGACGCGGGCCAAGGTGCCGCCGTGCTACCCCGGCAGCGCGGCTTCGAAGGCCGACCCGCCGTTCCAAGACGGAGACCGGATCGTCGGCGCGACCGACCCGGACAACCCGGACCGGACGACGCCACTGCCGCCCGACCCCCGCGACCCGGCGGGCGGCCGCCGCGACTTCTTCGACCTGTCCCGCCGGTTTCACCGCCTCGCCGGCCGGCCGATGACGCTGCTCGTTGAGCGCGCCAACGGGGCCGAGGAGGCCGTGCGGGTTCCGCCCGCGTTCCACACGACGTATGGCATTCGGCTCGGCATGGGCCAGATCGTCGCGGTCCGCGACGATTCGCCGGCCGCCACGGCCGGGGTCCAGGCCCGGACCGGCGACAAGGTCGGTGACATCCTCACCGGCGTCGAAGTGACCCGCGCCGACGGCGCAACGATCCGGTACGTCACCAGTCCTGACCCCCAGACGCCGCCCAACGTGACCGAGCGCACCCTCGACCCGGTCCGCCTGCCCGACGAGCTGCGGCGGTGGGCGGCCGAGCGCGGCCCCGGCCGAAAGGCCGTCAAGGTCACGCTCGCCCGGAAGCGCGGCCACAACGAAAACGGCGAGGTGGTGCAGCGGGAGGTGGCCTGGGACGACCGCTGGAGCGACGAGCCGTCGGTCCCGTCCGGCCAGGGATCGCCGCAGGCGATCGACGAACTGGGCCTTGCCTATACGGTGACGACGCACGTCGACGACGTCGCGCCCGACTCGCCGGCGACCCGGGCGGTCGTGGCCAAAGCGGCGACCATCAAAGCGCCGGCCGGAGACGTGTCGCTCGCCAAGGGTGACCCGTTCACCCTGCAAAAAGGGGACGTCATCACCAAGGTGCAGTTCTACACCGCCGTTTCCGGAACGACCAAACCGTTGAGTTGGATCGACCTGAAGGACGAGGACGGCAAGCTCGGCGAGCACGGGGCGTTCCTCGCCTACACCGCCCAGGAGTTGACCGACGTCCGAAAGATCGGCCTCACCGTCATCCGGTCGAATGCTGAAGTCCAGGTCGAGTTGGACGGGGTGGAGGACATGTCCTGGCCGCAGGCGGACCGCGGGTTGGTGTTCGACGGCGACCTGCGGTTGGAGAAGGCGAGCACGCTCGGCCAAGCGTTGTCAATGGGCGTCGGCCACACCTGGCGGACGATCACCCGCATTTACCAGAGCCTGGCAGCCATGGCCGGCGGCCGCATCTCGTTCA
>DASXAN010000776.1:0-2837 GCA_036406755.1 Gemmataceae bacterium | reverse complement strand
GGTGACGACGGCGGCGGCCAACGGCCGGGTGCTGGCGTACCTGGCTGCGCACGCGGAGGTGTACGACCAGCGGTACGCGGAGGACCGGGTCGTCCTGCGGTGTTACATCCCGAAGCACCTGTTGCACCACATCGAGGGGCCGGACGTGGGCGTGCGGCTGCTGGGCAACGGGGAGGCGCGATGAACGAGCCGCCGGTGGTTCAGTACATGATTCTCTGCAAGGACGTGCGGCTGGAAGGCCCGCGGCCGAAGCGGTTGAATCTCTATGGGCTCATGATCGGACTCACGTCGGCCAGCAACGCCTTCCCAGCACCTTTTCCTGACTTCTGTGTTTTCCTGGCCCTCCGAAACGGCCGCGGACCCGGCACGGGAGATGTGTCCGCCATCTATGAGGATACGGGGGAGGTCTGTTGGAACTCGGGGCCGCACTCGCTCAATTTCAGTTCCGACCCCCTTGAATTCCGCACGCTTGCTATTCGGGTGACGAATGCCGTCTTCCCGGCTGCCGGTGCGTATATGTTCGAGTTCAGGTATAATGGCACTGTCCTCGCGACCCAGTCCCTCATTGTCACCGGGGGCAATTTATGAAGGAACTGTTTCACGCGGTCGGACCGGACGAGGTTTTCGGTGCCGATGAGGCTTTGGGGATCGAAGTCCAAGCCATTCCCTGTCAAGAAGGCATCGACGCGATTCGTGCCTGGGCCGCGGCGAAGAAGGCGGCCGAAGCCAAGGCGGCCGAAAGTCCCGCCGACGCGCCGCAGGTGGATCCCGACCGCCCGGCGGCGTAGGCCATGCCCCGCCCCGCCGCCGAGCTGCCGCCGCTGTACGCCACCGTTCAGCCGGGGCTCGAAGACATCGCCGCCGAGGAGATCACCCGCGACCTCGGCGGGGCCGTCCGCAAGACCGACCGCGGCCTCGTCGTCTTCCGCGTCCCCGACATTTCCCCCGACCTGCTCTCCCTCCGCACCACCGAAGACGTCTTCCTCCTCGCCTGGGGCACCGACGCCCTCACCTACCGCGCCGCCGACCTGGACAAGATCGAGAAGTGGACCGCCCGCGAGCCGGACTGGCCGCGGCTGTTGCAGCTGCACCACGGCGTCCACCCCAAGCCGAAGGGCAAGCCGACCTACCGCCTCGTCACCCAGATGACCGGCGAGCACGGCTACCGGCGGGTGGACGCCCGCAAGGCCCTGGCCCGCGGGCTGGACGGCAAGCTACCGGCCAGTTGGAAGCCGGCCGAGGAGAACGCCGCCGTCGAGGTGTGGCTGACGATCGACGGCAAGCAGGCGGTGTGCGGCCTGCGGCTGTCCGACGCGGCCATGCGGCACCGCACCTACAAGGCCGAGCACCTGCCGGCGTCGCTGCGGCCGACGGTCGCCGCCGCGATGGTCCGGCTGGCCGGGGCCGCCCCCGGCGACACCGTGTTGGACCCGCTGTGCGGGGCCGGCACCATCCTGGCCGAGCAACTGGCCCTGGCCCGGCAGCGGCGGGCCGGGGCGGTCCGGGTCGTCGGCGGGGACGTCGACCCGCCGGCCGTGCGGGCGGCGGCCGCCAACCTGCGGCACGTCGGCCCGGGGTGGTGGCTGGCCCGGTGGGACGCCCGCCGGCTGCCGCTGGCCGGCCGGAGCGTGGACCGGGTCGTGACCAACCCGCCGTTCGGCGTGCAGCTGGGCGACCCGGACCAGATCGGGCCGCTGTACCGGGCGGTGGTGGCCGAGGCCGACCGGGTGCTGCGGCCGGGCGGGCGGGCCGTGTTCCTCGTCGGGACCGGGGCGCTCTTGCAGCCGGCGGCGGCGGCGGCCGGGTGGCGGCCGCAGCGGCGGGTGCGGCTGCGGGTGCTCGGCCAGCCGGCGGAATTGTCCGTCTGGCGGAAGCCGGAAGCGACGGATACGATAACAACCAGTCCCGGGCCCTGAGTACTCCCGATCGGCACGTCAACCCGACACCCGCGAGCGGCCGCCATGCCCGTCTACCCATGCCCCGAGTGCGGGGCGCAGCTCCGCCCGGCCCAGCCGGTCCCGGCCGGCAAGAAGCTCCGCTGCCCGAAGTGCGAAACCGTCTTCGCCCCGACCGGGAAGGCGGCGGCGAAGGCGGCCAAGCCCGCCGCGGCCGCCGTCCCGGCCCCGGAGGAGGAGGTCGAGAGGTACGGCCTGGGCCAGGACACGGCCCCGGCGGACGAGGCCGCCGTCCGCGCGGCGTTCGACCCGATCAAGGACCGGTTCAAGCGGAGCGACCGCGGCCCGGCCCTGGTCCTGGTCGTCAAGCCGTCCACGTGGCTGCTGCGGGTCGGCGTGACCACGTGCCTGGCGGCGATCGCCGGCGTCCTGTTCGCCATCTGGCCGATGATCTTCAAGGTCGAGGACGTCCAGCCGCCGGACAAGATGGCCCGGTTCCGGGTCGGGCCGGAGAACAACACGCGGCGGTTCAAGGAGATGACGCCGGAGGACTGGCGGGACCACTGGCTGATCTTTGCCGCGTCCGTGTTCCAGTTCGCCTGGGGGGCGGTCATCTGCGCCGGGGCGTCGAAGATGCACGAGCTGGAGGCGTACCCGCTGGCCATGATCGCCAGCGTCATGTCGCTGGTCGGCCCGTTCGTCCCGTCCGGCATCGCCCTGCTGCGGAACGCCCTGGCCGAGAACGATACGTGGCTCGTCTTACCTTCCGTGCTGGCGATCGGGGCGTCCATCCCCTTCAGCTTCTGGTGCATCTCGACGCTGCGGAACAAGAAGGTGATCGCCGGGTTCGCGGAGGAGAAGCCGGAGGACTTCTGACTGTGGCCTCTTCGTTTCGCCGCGCGGCGCTCATATAGCCCCCGGTCACTGACCGGGGGCTATATG
>DASXAN010000775.1:0-6245 GCA_036406755.1 Gemmataceae bacterium | reverse complement strand
GACTGCGACCGAGGCGGAGGTCTTTGACTGGCTCCGCACGCTGATCGCAGAAGGCTACGGCGTCGCGACGGGGCTGACGCCGGAGGATGACGTGTTCAGCGACTATGACCGGATGACCGCGTGGTTCATGTCACCCCCCTACCCGCACCGCCCGGGCGACCGGTGGTTTGCAAGGAACCGGGGCGGGCAATTCGGCGGCCCGGCCGAACCCGGCGCTGCGCGTGACCGGCGGGGCGAGTAGGCTTTCCGTGGCGCGTCGCTCACTCAGCCCCGCCGGCAGGTGAGCTTGGCGTTCGGCCCCGGAGGGCGTACGGGGAATGGAAGCGGTGGCGTGGGTGCCGGGCTGGTACGAACTCGACCCGACGCTTGAGGTCGGGTTGACCGACGACTTCGCGTTCTGGCGGATCGTTCCGGACCGCCTCCGAGGGCCGGAGCGGTTGGTCCTGTGCAACACCCTCTGGCACCCCGAAGACGCGGTCGTTGCACGCGGCACCATCGTAGCCATCCGGCACCCGGAACTGGGCGCGGTCCGCAAGGTGGACACCCGTGGCCTGGACTACACGATCACCCTGACCAACGGCACCGAGCTGACCGTCAATGCCGAGGAGGAGCCGGGCAAGCTGTACGAGCGGGTCGGCGAGCAGTGGCGCGAGTCATCGCGGGTCGTCGGTGACTGGCGGTTCGTGGTGGAGTTCGAGTCGCTGACCGAACCGCACCCGGCTGGGTAGCGGAGGCCGAACCAGCCGCAGTAGCAGACTTAGGCCGCATGTAGCCTTTTCGAGTTTCATTGCACACCGAGCGGCCCCGGTCGGTGTGCGAACCGTTCGGCGGCCGCGTGCCTGGGACCACCGGAGGAGTGCCGATGAAAGCCGACTACTGGAATGTGACCGACGAGCAGGTGGTCGAGAAGACCGGCAAGGCACTCGCCCACTGGCGGCAGGTCCTCGACGCATTCGGGGCGACCGGCCGGAAGTCCAACGACGTGGTCGCGCACCTTCAGAACGACCACGGCGTGCCCCGTTACTGGGCCCGAACGCTGACGACGTGGTATCTGAAGCAACAGTAGCCGCCGAACCGGACTCGGCCCAACGCGGCCCGGCCGCTGAGCCCAGCGTTCGGCGGCGGGTCCTTCGCGCCGGAGATGGTCATGACGCCCGGAGGTCACGCGCATGGCTGACGCGGCCGCAGACGCCGGCTTCGAGCCGCGGGTCCGCGCGAGCTTCGCCCGCCAGCGGGTCATGGAAACGATCGGCGCCGCCTTGACCCGCGTCGCCCCGGGCGAGGTTGAGATCGTGCTGCCGTACCGGGCCGACCTGACCCAGCAGCACGGCTTCATCCACGCCGGCATCGTCGCCACGATCCTGGACAGCGCCTGCGGCTACGCCGCGTTCAGCCTCATGCCGGCCGACGTCGCCGTGCTGACCGTCGAGTACAAGATCAACCTGCTCCGGCCGGCCAAAGGGGACCGCCTCGTCGCCCGGGCGCGCGTGGTCCGGTCGGGCAAGACGCTGACCGTCTGCGCCGGCGACGTCGTCGCCCAGGCCGGCGGCGCTGAGGACGTGGTGGCCACGATGCTGGCGACCGTCATGGCCGTCCCACAGCGGGACGGCCTCAAACAGTAGGACGGGCTCGCCCACCGGAACACGATCGCGCCGGACCGGGCGGTCCGCCCGGCCGCGCGGCCGGTGCGCTGGCGTCGGGAGCGGCCGGCGCGGGACTTGCGGGCTCTCCCGCACCATACGGGTTGGCTACAATCACGTGCGGCCCAGACGGAAACCGCTGCCATGCTCACCCTCTCCTGCCCCGGTTGTGGGTCCACAATTCGGCTGCCCGCGTCCGCCGCGGGCAAGACGGGCCGCTGCCCCAAGTGCCAGGCCCGCGTGGCCGTGCCCACAGCCGCCCCGGCCGCGGCCGTCGCCGAGACGCCACCGCCGACCGAGACGCACCCCGGGGAGCGCGGGGACGACGACCGTCCCGCGACCCGCAAGCGGAAGAGGAAGCGGCCCGGGAAGAAGCGTCCGGCGGCGCGGGACAGCCGCAGGCTCGTCATCGCCGGGGTCGCCCTCGGCTCGTTACTCGTACTCGGGGTCGGCGGCTTCTACTGGCGGGCGACCCGGACCTCCGCCGGTGCGGCCGGCGCCTCGAATTCGGCCGCCCCCGAGTGGCCCGTCACCGTCGGCCCGGCGCGGCCGGCCAAGGGCGGGATCGCGGCCGAGCCGCTGGCCGTCAAGGCGGTCCCCCCCGCCGACTGGAAGGTGACCGCCGACCCCGACCCCGCCGGTGAGCCGCTCGGGTCGGCGTTCCCCGCGCCGCGGCCCCTCCGCGAGCCCCAACTGGTGGTCGGCGCCCCGGGCTCGGGTCGGGTCGCCGTCGTGGGCATCGGCGACTCGATGAACCTGCACCTGATCCGCTACGACCTGCGGGCGTCGCCGTTCCCCCTCGGCGGCGCCCCCCTTCTTCAGGACGGTTACAACTTCAACCACGCGGCCGGCTACGCCCTGAGCCCGGACGGGGAGCGGCTGGCGCTTCTGAGCTACGCCCGCAACGCCATCGGCGTCTGGGCCGCGGACGGGAAAGCGATCGCCACGCTCCGGCCGCCGAAGGACGGGAAGCCGTATGCTTGGGTCGCCCTGCTCACCCCGGACCGCGTGACCGCCCTGACCGACGCCGGCAACGTCGTCGAGTACGAGCTGCCGTCGGGCAAGGTGGTTGCCGACCGCGCCCTCGGGGTGAAACCGCCGGTCGTCCTCAGCCCGGGCCGGAAGTTCGCGGCGGCGGCCACCGGCGACGGGTTCGCGTGGTTCCGGTTGCCGGGGTGGGAGCCGGCCGGGGTTCTCCACCTGCCTGACGGGATGCCGGGCGGCCTCCCCCAACCGTCCGCGGCCGTGTCCCCGGACGGGCGGTCGTTCGCCGCGTATTACCCGGTGCCGGGCCGCCCGCCGGAGCCGGGGTCGCACGTCGTGCTGACCTGGGACGTGGCCGACGGCACGCTGAAGGACGCCGTCCGCATCCCGGCGTGGCGGCTGTACAACTTCGAGGTGTGGCCGACCCGCAGCGTCCGCTGGGCCGGCCCGCGGCAACTGTGGCTCGGCGGCGTCCACCTGGTGGACCTGGACCTGCGGGAACAGCTGTGGGCCATTCACGCCTCCCTGCCGGAGTCGCCGGACGGCCGCGTCTGGCAGTTCGCCGACTACCTCGACCCGCCGGACGCCAAGGCCCTGTGGGCGAAGTTGACCGCCGGCCGCAACGCCCCGTTCCCGCAGACCCGGACGTTTCTGACCGCGGGCACCCCGCCGGTCGAGGCGATCAATGCCCGGCTGGGCAGCCCCGTCCAGCTCGACCGGAGCCGGCCGGTGCGCGCCGAGGTGAGCTGCGGCGACGAGGCGACCCGGGCCCGGCTCGCCGACGCGCTGTCCGCGGCCCTGGCGGCCAACGGGTTCGCCGTGGATCCGGCCGCGCCGGTCGCCCTGCGGTTGACCTTCAAGCGGGCGCAGTTCCGGATCGGCGACATCGCCCACCGCATCTCCAAGACGTCGGCCGTCAACACGGACCGGCGGCAGCCGTTCGTCGCCTCAGCCGCCCGCCTCCAGTACGTCGGGCCGGCCGGCGACGTCGTGTGGACCGGGGACGGGCTCGAAGGCATGCACGACGTCGGGCCGCAGATCGACAAGGCCCGGGCCGAGGCCCTGTACCCCGAGGCGGTCAAGGGGATCGTCCGCGACCCGCCGCCGGAGGATTACGACGCCAAGTATCCGGCGGAGGTGGCCCAGGCCCAGGACTCGCTCGTACCGAGACTGGAGAAAGAGTTGTTCCAGTGCTTCCCGGGGCGGCAGATTCCCAACGTGCTGGCGTTCGGGGCCGACGGGAAGCCGGTCCGCCTTCCGCTCGTCGGGGCGGTCGGCATCGACGGGCACCGCGAGGCCCAGGTCGGGGAGATGAAGTAGCGGAGTACTTGCCTTCAAAGGTGCGCCGATGCAAAAGGCCCTGACCGGAGACGCCGCGACCATGGCGCTCCCCGAAGAATACGACTACCTGGCCCCGGACGGGTCAGAGATCCGGCTGCTGCCGGAGGTGCCGGGCGGCGGGCTGTGCCACTGCACCCTGCCGGCCGGGCACACGGCCGGGGCCGTCCGCCACCGGACGGTCGATGAAATCTGGTACGTCCTGTCCGGGGCCGGGGAAGTGTGGCGCGAGGGGGTGGGGGCGGTGCCGGTCGGCCCCGGCTCCAGCCTGACCATTCCTCGGGGGGTCGGGTTCCAGTTCCGGGCCACCGGCGACGACCCGCTCCGCCTGGTCATCGCCACGCTGCCGCGGTGGCCGGGCCCCGAAGAGGCGGTCGCCGTGACCGGGCCGTGGGCGGGGACGCCGTCGAAACAACCGGCGTAACCCGTCCCCGCACGTGATCTCAGCAGGTCGCGGTCGCTGAGGTCGCCGCCGTTGAGCTTGCTCGTTCGTCCGGCGGAGGGCTCTCGGCGGTGCACGACCTCGCGGCCATCACGAAGGTGATCCTGGGCGGGTACGCCCTGCCCGTGCGCGGCACGCACGGCGTCGTCCACTGGACCCGGGTCTTGGAGAACGGGCTGCGGATCGCCGCGGCCACCGGGGCCGACCCGGAGGTCGTCACCCTGTTCGCCCTTTTCCACGACGCCCGGCGGGTCAACGAGGACCGGGACGACGGGCACGGGCTCCGCGGCGGAGAATTGGCCCGGTCGCTGCGGGGTGAGCTGGTCCACCTGAACGACGCGCGGTTCGACCTGCTGTTCGAGGCGTGCCGGCTGCACACCGACGGGCTCACCGTCGGCGACCCGACGCTGTTGACGTGCTGGGACGCGGACCGGCTGGACCTGGGGCGGGTCGGGATCGCCACGGACCCGCGGCGGCTGGGCACCCGGGCCGGCCGCAGCCTCCTGGCGTGGGCGGACGCCCGGGCTGCCGCGGAGTACGAGCCGGCCGCGGTGCTGGCGGCGTGGGGGGTAACGGGGTAAGGTGGAGGGCACGGCCATGACCGACCCCAAGGAACCGACGCCACCGCCGCCACCGTCGAAGGGGCTCGACGGCTTGCAGCTGTTCTTCCTCGTCGCCGCGTGCGTCGGCGGATTCCTGTCCATGCGGAGCCCGGCCACGAATCTGGCCCAGGCGATTTTTCGCGCGGCGGTGGTGGCCGTCGGTGCGATCGGGCTGTTGGTCGTGAGCCTCATCAAGTACAACCGGAGTCGGCATGGCGGGTAAGCCCTTGACGAGCTCGACGGTGTTGCCTGGCGCGAGCCGACCGGCGGCTCGCGCCTCGTGATAACCTGTCACTGCCTCCGCACCAACCCGGTGGACGAGTTCACCGCCGAGGACCTGCGGATCATGATCGGCCAGGAGGCGGGTACTATTCGCTGAGTTCCTAGGGCGCGTTCGCGCCAACCCGGCGCTGCACCGGACCGCGAGGGCAGGCCGTCGCTCTCGCCCCCGCAGCAGTGAGCCTGGCCGTTCGGCGAAGGAAGCGGAGGTGACGATGACCATCGATCAGGGAAAGCTCGAAGCGTTCATGGGCAAGATGATCGGCCACATGACGGGGGGCACGATCTGCTACAGCATCTGGCTCGGCGACGAGCTCGGCCTCTACCGCGCGCTGGCCGGGGCCGGGCCGCGGACCGCCGACGCGGTGGCCGCCCAAACCGGGTGCAACGCCCGGCTGGTCCGGGAGTGGCTCGACGCTCAGGCGGCCGGCGGGCTGGTCGCCTACGACCCGGCCGCGGACACCTACGAACTCAGCCCCGAGGCGGCGCTGGCCCTGGCCGACGACGGCTCGCCGGTGTTCGTCGCCCGGGCGATGAACGCGATCGGCTCGATGTTCCTGGACGTGCAGAAGGTGGCCGCCGCGTTCCGGGGCACCGGGGCGCTGGCCTGGGGCGAGCACCACCCGTGCCTGTTCTGCGGGACCGAGTGGTTCTTCCGGACCGGCTACCGGGCCTACCTGACCACCCAGTGGATCCCGGCGCTCGACGGGGTCGAGGCGAAACTGCGGGCCGGCGGCCAGGTGGCCGACGTCGGGTGCGGGCACGGGGCGTCGGTCGTGGCCATGGCCGCCGCGTACCCGAACTCGACGTTCTGCGGGTTCGACTTCCACGCCCCGTCGGTCGAGACGGCCTCCCGGCGGGCGGCCGAGGCGGGCGTGGCCGACCGGGCCCGGTTCGACGTGGCGACCGCGGCCGGCTACCCCGGGCGGTACGACCTGATCTGCTTCTTCGACTGCCTGC
>DASXAN010000774.1:0-4193 GCA_036406755.1 Gemmataceae bacterium | reverse complement strand
CGAAGACTCCGCGTCGCGGCTAACCAGGCGGGAAACCCATGCCGGTCTGGAACCTGGCGATCAAAGACCTCCGCCTGCTGGTCCGCGACACGCGGGCGGCCGTCATCATGCTCGCCATGCCGCTGGTATTCATCCTCGTCCTCGGCATGGCGCTGGGCGAGAACTTCGGCCAGAAACCGGACGACCGGCTCCGCGTGTCCGTGGTGGTGCTCGACGAGGGGCTGCCAGACTACCCCCCGAAATCGTTCCCCGGCCGGCCGTGGTCCGACGTCGTACTCGACGACCTGGGCAACACGGCGGGCATCCGGGTGGAGCGGATCCAAAAGGACGGGCGGGACGACCGGCCGACGGCCGAGCGGCTCGTCCGCCGCGGCGAGCGGTCCGCCGTGCTCGTGTTCGGCCCGGACTTCAGCCGCCGGGTGCAGCGGTGCTCGTTCCTGGCCGACCGCTTCCTCAAAGAGCCGGGCGTCAACCCGTTCTACCGCGACGGCGTCAACCTGGCCGAGCTGGACGTCGACGTGCTGATCGACCCGACGCAACGGACGGCCGCGTCGATCATCGAGCAGGTGGCCCAGGTGACGATGCTCCGGGTGGTGATGCCGTGGATGATCGGCCGGGCGTTCGACGAGGTGACGCGACAACTGCCGCTGGCGGCCCCGATCCTGGAGCGGCTGTTCGCCAAATACGACCTGCGGGCCAAGACGTGGGCCCAACTGACGAAGCAGACGCCGCGGCCGGTCGGGAGCGGCGCGGTGAGCCAGTACCAGGGCGACACGGGCGCCGGGGCGCTGAAGCGCGGGGCCGTGCGGTACCAAATCCTGGTGCCGTCGTACACGGTCATGTTCGCGTTCTTCCTGGTGCTGACGGTCGGCTGGCTGTTCGTGGCCGAGCGGCGGCAGGGGACGATGCTCCGGCTGCGGGCGGCCCCTTTGTCCCGCGGGCAAATCCTGCTCGGCAAGCTCATCCCCTGTTACCTGCTGTCCATCGGCCAGGGCCTATTCCTGCTGGCAGCGGGCAAGCTGGTGTTCGGCATGAGCTGGGGGCCGAACCCCGGCTGGCTGTTGGTCGTGGCGGCGGCCACGTCGTTCGCCGCCGTCGGGCTGGCGATGCTGGTGGCCAGCGTGGCCCGGACGGAGACGCAGGTGGCGATCTACGGAACGCTGCTGGTGCTGGTGCTCGCCGGGGTGAGCGGCTGCCTGATGCCGCGCGAGCTGATGCCCGAGGACATGCGGACGGCGAGCCTGGTCACGCCGCACGCCTGGGCGCTGGACGCGTACTCGCAACTGCTCATCAATCCCGCGCCGGAGCTGGGGCTGGTGGCGCAGGCCTGCGGCGTGCTGGTCGGGTTTGGGTTGGCGTACCTGCTGCTGGCGTGGTTACTGCTGCGGCTCGACTGAACCGCTTACTGTGCTCGGGTTGACTTCCGCAGCCGCCATGGTTACTGTCGCCGACCGCGGAATGTCCGCCCGTCGCACGGAGGCGTCCCATGTCCCGACTCTGCACGCTCACCCTGCTCGCCCTGGCGGTCCCGTCCGCCGCCTATGCCGGCCCGATCTCCTGGAGCTACACGGCCCAACTCCAGGCCCACGCGGGCAACTCCAACGCCGCGTACACGGCCGAACTGATCGGCGCGGCCGGCGCCTACACCACGGACGCCGGCACCACCCAGTACCTGCCGCTCGTGCAGACCACGCCGACCGACGCCAAGCCGCCGATCGGTTCCATGGCGACGCTCGACCCCTATACCTTCACCTTCACCCTGACCGACGGCGCCAGCGGCCAGTCCCAATCATTTCGCTTCCGCAGTTCGCACGCGCCCGGCCAGCAGGTGGGGACTGACGGCGGTTTCGCGGACGCCGCCCCCGGCCAGTTCGACTGGGTCCTCGGCGGGACGCACTTCGGCATCGAGACGGGCGTCACGGACCGCGTGTTCGGCGTGTGGGTGACCCCGCTCGCCGCCGCCGGTTCCCAGGCGCCGGAGCCGGCGTCGCTGGCCCTGCTCGGCCTGGCCGCAGTGGGCGGCCTGGCGGCCGCCCGCCGCCGCCCGCGGCCGTCGTCCGTCCCCTGACCGGCTCCCGCCGCCTTTCATCGTCCTCCGTGCGGCCGCCCGCACGAGCAATGACGCCGCAAGGAGCCTCCTTGCGGCGTTGTGCATTTCACAACGCGACACGGACGGGCCGCGGTGCTAACCTGGCAGCGACCACTGCCGGGGGGGTTCTTTCGGCAACGCCGACGAGGAGGAGCCGTGCGCGTCCGCGGCATTCTGGAAACAGCCCTGTACGTGTCCGACCCCGCCGTGACGGCGGCCTTCTACCGCCGGCTCTTCGGGTTCGGCACGCTGCTCGAATCCGACCGGCTGGTCGCGCTGGACGTGGCCGGCAAGAACGTCCTGCTCCTGTTCCGCCGGGGCAGCACGGGAGAGCCGTTCGCCACGCCGGGCGGTGTGATCCCCGGCCACGCCGGCTCGGCCCCGACCCACTTCGCGTTCTCGATCGCGGCCGACGAGGTCCGGTCGTGGCAACAGCGGCTGGCGTCGGAGGGGGTGGCGGTCGAGAGCGTCGTGGACTGGCCGCAGGGGGCGAAGAGCATCTACTTCCGCGACCCGGACGGGAACCTCGCCGAACTGATCAGCCCCGGGTTCTCGGCGATCTACTAGCCGGCCAACGCGGCCGTGATCCGCTACATCCGCCAACAAAAGACGGACCCCCCGGCGGGGGAGGCCGGGGGGTCCGGAGGACGGGGGTCTGAGGCGGGAGTGGGGAAGGGGGAGTCGAAAGGGTACCTGACAAGGGAGAGGGTTCGCCCGGGCGGCACGCGGGGGAACGGCCGGCCCGGACACCTCGGCGACCGCCGCCCGATTCGCCGCCGCCCCGGGGGGAGGGTCGCGGCTCGGCCGGCCGGTCGCGTCACCGCCTCGCGGCTGTGACGCTCGCAAACAAAAGCAATCGCGGTGCCAATCGCGCCGGCGGCCCTCGCGATTTTTTTTGCCGCCGACCCGAACGCCCGAGCCGGCTCGCATTTCGGCCGTTCCGCGCCGCCCGCCGGCCGCATCGACGGCGGGAATCGCTGCCGCACCGGGCCCGCCGCGGTTTGTAATTCCTGCCCGCCGCTTGTAAGACAGACCCACGGCCAGCCGCACATTGTTCCGTCCGGGGGCACCCCCATGCTCCACGACCCGCTCACCCGCACCCTGTTCGACGAACTCCGCCGCATCCCCCTGCTCGACCCGCACTCGCACATCGACCCGTTCGCCCCGACCGCCCGCAGCCTCGACGACCTGCTCGGCTACCACTACTACACCGAGCTGGCCCACTCCGCCGGCATGGATCAGGCCCCGCTCCGCCCCGAGGTCGATCCCCGCGAGCGGTGCCGGGCAATCCTCGCCCACATGGACCGGTTCGACAACACGGCACAGTACGGCTGGTTCGTCGAGATCGTCAACAACTTCCTCGGGCTGGAACTGGAGGCCGTCACGGCCGCCGACGCCGACCGGCTGTTCGACGCCGCGAAAGGCGTCTTCTCCCGGCCGGACTGGGAGGCGGAGGTGTTTCGCCGGTCGAACCTGGAGAAGATCTTCCTGACCAACAACTTCGACGACCGCCTCGACGGGTTCGACACGTCGAAGTACGTCCCGTGCCTGCGGACCGACGACCTGGTGTTCCATCTGGACAAGCCCGAGGTGCGGCAGCGGCTGGCGAAGGTAACTGGCATCGAGGTCGGGGACGCCGCTACAGAATGGAAGGCGATGGGAGTACTGTTCGAACGGTTCGTGAAGGCAGGCGCAAAGGCGTGCGCAATCTCGCTGCCCCCAAACTTCGACCCGCAGTCCTCGCGTCTCTTCATTCGCCTGGCGCACCTCTGTTGCGAGTACCACTTGCCGTTCGACCTCATGATTGGCGTCAACCGCCGCGTCTACGAGAACGGCGTCTACCAAGGTCAGGACCTATTCGACCAGCGGACCTCGCTAATCCAGTACGCGTGGCTATTCAACTCCCTTCCGGAGGTGACGTTCTGCGTCTCGGTCCTGTCGAGCAGCCAGAACCAGGAGCTGGTCAGCTACAGTTGGATCTTCCCGAACGTGGTCACCAGCGGGCACTGGTGGTACTCGAACATCCCGGCGTACATCGAGCCGGACTTGCGGGCCCGGCTCGGGGCGGTGCCGAAGGCGAAGCAACTCGGCTACTACAGCGACG
>DASXAN010000773.1:0-2999 GCA_036406755.1 Gemmataceae bacterium | reverse complement strand
TGTCACTGACAGTTGGGAGCCCTCGGGGCGCTCACGCAACCCCGCTCGCCGGGTCGCGTGCCGGCCGAATCACCAGCCGAACGAGCTGCTCGACGACTGGCCGCCGCCGGATGACGTCCCGCCCTGCGACGGCGACTCGCTCGGCGGTGGGGGCGGCGGGGGTGGCGGTGTGGACGCCGCCTGGTAGACCTCGGGGGCGACGGCCGCCGCCGCGCCCTGCACGGCCCCGGCCAGGGCCCCGGCCGCGACCGTGGCCGCCACCTCGCCGACCTTTTCCATCACCTGCCGGCCGACGGTCGCCGGCTTCTTCGGCCGGGGGGCCGCCTTCTTCGCGGCCGGCCGCTTGGCCGTCGTCTTCTTCGCCGCCCCGCCCTTCTTGCCGAGCGTCTTGGCCGCCTTCTTCACCGTCGTCTTGGCCGCCCCGCCGCGGGCCTTGGCCTTGCTCCCGCCCTTCTTCGCCCCGCCGGCCTTGGCCTTAGTAGCCGTCTTCCGCTTGGCGGCCGAGGCGGCCTTGGCCTTGCCGCCGGCCTTCTTCTTGGCCCCGCCCCCGGATTTCTTCGCCTTCGTCTTTGCCATCGGTGTCTCCCCTCGCGTGGTCCGGGGGCGCCCGCCCCCCAGGATGCGCCGTTGCAACTCCGCCACCTTCGCGGCCAGGTCGGCCCGCGTCCGGGCCATCCCTTCCCGCAGCTCGGCCGGGGTACCCGCGTGCGGGTCGCTGGGTTCGCGGTCGTTACTGTCGGCCATGCGTCACTCCCCGGCGGGCGGCGTGCGGTCCGGCCCCGCCCGGCGACGTGTCATGATTATCGCTCCCCGCCCGCCGAACGCAACTCCTGTCCTGCTCGATTCTCCGGGAATGGGTGGCCGCCGGCCCGCAGGTCCGGTATGCTCCGCCGGGAGGCCGCCCGCCCCGCCCGGGAGCCGCCGGTGATCGCGTTCAAGTGCCCGAAATGCCGCGTGACGCTGGAATTCGCGGACGCCGCCGCCGGCCGGCTCGCCCGCTGCCCGGCGTGCCGGGCCCGGGTGCGGGTGCCCGAACCGCCCCCGCCGGCGGAGGAGGAAGTTGTTACCGCCCCGGTCGCCGAGGAGCCCCCGCCACCGCGACGGCGGAAGAAGCGCCGCCGCCCCGCCCCCATCCCGGACGACACCCCGGAGCCGGGCGAGACGCCGGAATGGCTCCCGCCGACCGTCCTCCTCGCCCTGGGACTGGTCCTGGCGGTCGGCAGCCCGGCCGTGATGAAGGGCACGGAAGGATTCGCGGACGGACTGGCGACGGTCGGCCTGCACCTGCTGGTGACGGTGCCGCTGAGCGTCGCCGGCCTGTTCATCGCCGCCCCGCTGTTGGGCGTCACGTTCGGCACGATCGGCATGGCCGTCCTGAAACTGGCCGCCATCAACGTGCTGACGCTCAGCCTGGCCATGACGGCCATGTTCGGCGGGATGCCGGGGTACGTGGCGTTCACGCTCGTGGCCCCGGTCGGCTGGCTGCTGTTCAACTGGCTGTTCGGGCTGGAGTTCAACGAGACGATGTTCGTCCTGACGGTCCTTTGGCTGATCCAGTTCCTGGCGGACCTGACTTTCACCGCGGCAAAGCTGCGGGCCGGGAAGTGACACGGGAGGTTGACATGGCAGAGAAGCCGGACGTGACGCCGGAGCGGATCATGAAGTTCGCCTGGGGGTACGCGGCCCCGTTCATCCTGGAGGCGGCCGTCCGCACCGGCGTGTTCGACGCCCTGGCCGGCGGGCCGCGGACGCTCGCCGAGCTGACCGCGGCGACCGGCGCGTCGGAACGAGGCGCGCGGATGGTGCTGAACGCCCTGGTCGGCTTGGGCCTGCTCGGCAAGGACGGCCGGGGCCGTTACGCCCTCACTCCGGAGAGCGAAACGTACCTGGTCAGCACCAGGCCCGGCTACCTGGGCGGGTTCCTGCGCCACACCAGCTCGCACCTGGTTCCCCGGTGGCTGCACCTGACCGACGCGGTGCGGACCGGCCAGCCGGTCACGGCCGTCAACCAGGAGGGCACCGGGTCGGAGTTCTTCCTGCAGTTCGTCGAGGACCTGTTCCCGCTGAACTGGCCGGCGGCGAACGCCCTGGCCGACGCCCTGGCGCTGGACAAGGCGACCGGGCCGGTGGCGGTGCTGGACCTGGCGGCCGGGTCGGGGGTGTGGAGCATCGCGCTGGCGAAGCGGTCGCCGCGGGTGCGGGTGACGGCCGTGGACTGGCCGGGAGTGCTGCCCGCGACACAGCGGACGGCCGAGCGACAGGGAGTGGCGGACCGGTTCCGGTTCGTGGCCGGCGACCTGCTGGCCGTGGATTTCGGCACGGGGTATCAGGTGGCGACGCTCGGCCACATCCTGCACAGCGAGGGGGAGGCCCGCAGCCGACAACTCCTGGCGAAGGTGTTCGCGGCCCTGGCCCCGGGCGGAACGGTGGCGATCGCCGAGTGGCTGGTAGACGCCGACCGGACGGGACCGCCGATGGGGCTGATCTTCGCCGTGAACATGCTGGTGAACACGGACGCCGGGGACACGTTTTCGTTTCAGGAGCTGGCCGGCTGGCTGAAGGCGGCGGGCTTTACGGACCCGCGGACGCTGGAGGTGCCGGGTCCGGCGCCGCTGGTGCTGGCGACCAAGCCGGGCGGGTGAGCCGGCGGGGCGGTATAGTAGCTGTTGTGGCGTTGACCGATTCTCGTTCGGAGGGGCCGGTGTGTCCGCCGCACCGACGACGATCAAAGACGAGGCCCATCGGATCGTGGACCAGCTGCCGGACACGGCCTCCTGGGAAGACTTGATCTACCGGCTGTACGTCCGACAGTCGATCGAGGCCGGCCTGCGGGACGCGGAGGCCGGCCGGGTCGAATCCGTGGCCGACGTCCGCCGCTCGTTCGGGCTGCCGGAATGACCGTTTCCTGGACCCAGAACGCCAAGCGGCAGCTGCGCGCCGTCCACGATTACGTCGCGCAGAACTCGCCGCGGTACGCCCAGGCGCTGGTGGACCGGATC
>DASXAN010000772.1:0-1872 GCA_036406755.1 Gemmataceae bacterium | reverse complement strand
GGCTACCTGTCGCTGGAGTTCGAGGGAATGGAAGACCCGCGGACGGCCGTGCCGAAGAGCCTGGCCCTGCTGCGGAAGGCGTTCGGCCACCGAAGCTGAGCGAGACATGCGGGCGCGACGGAGCCAGATCGCGGCGGTGTTGGCGCTGGCCGGCCACCTGGTCGGCGTCGTCGGCCTGCCGTTGCCGTCGGCCCCTGCCGCGGCCAAGCCGCCCTCTACCGCAGGCAAGACGAAGCCGGCCAGCGGCTGCTGCTGCGCCTGCGGCGGCGGTTGCGGCGGCAAGTGCTGCTGTTCCGGCGACTCGGCGCCTGTGGACACAGTCCCACCCGCCGATCACACGTGGGGCTGGGCCGCCGGCGTGCAGATGCAGACGTGCTACGGCGTCGGCCCGACCGGCCTGCCGGACCTGCCGCCGGCGCTACCGTTGAGCGGCCCGACCCTTCATTCACCGGACGCGCCGGCCGGCGATGCCATCCGGCCATCGCCGGTCATCGCAGCCGCCATTCCGACGCGCCCGCCGACACCACCTCCCCGCCCCGCCTGACCCGCCACCCATAGTCAGTTGCGAGCCGCCGCGCTCGCCGCACCGGTACTGCGCCCGCGCAGTCCGGCGCGGCCGTGCGCCCGTGTGCCCATACCCTCATACCCGACACCCACGGATGTTCTCCCGATGCACATACCAACATCATCTCGCCGCGGGTTTACGCTCATCGAACTCCTCGTCGTCATCGCCATCATCGCCATCCTGATCGGTCTGTTACTCCCCGCCGTGCAGAAGGTCCGCGAATCGGCCGCCCGTGCGAAGTGCCAGAACAACCTCAAGCAACTCGGCCTGGCGCTGCACAACTACCACGGCGCCTACAACCGCTTCCCCCCCGCCCGCAACCCGTTCAGCCCGCCGCCGCCGCTGGTCCACTCCGCCCTGGCCCGCCTACTCCCGTTCGTCGAGCAGGACACCGTCGGCCGGCTGATCGACTTCACGACCCCGCCGATCTACTTCGCCGGGACGACGCCGCCCAGCGTCGGCAACTACACGGCTTCGATCACAGTCGTGAACCTCTGGCTCTGCCCCAGCGACGCGATTCAGGGGGTCGTGCCAGGCGACGGCTCGCTGGCCATCCGGCCCGACGGCTCCGTCTCGCCGACGGACCACTACGCCGGCACGAACTACGTCACCTGCGTCGGCAGCGGGTCGGCGACGGCCGCATGGGGCAAGTACGCCAACAGCGACGGCATCTTCGGGCAGGTGCCGTACGCCGCCCTGGACGTCACCGACGGCCTGTCCAACACGGCCGCCTTCAGCGAGAGCCTGCTCGGACTCGGCGGCGGCCCCGAGCCGCCGGCCGGGCCGCAGCCGCTGGTGGACCCCCAACGGCAGGTGCTCACGCTGCCGGGCGGCACGACGACCGACGACGCGGCCTGCGCCGCCGGCAGCGGTTATTGGTCGAACCAGCGCGGCGCCCGCTGGATCAACGGCCACTACGCCGACGCCAACTACAACCACCACCTCCTGCCCAACGACCCGCGGTGGGATTGCAGCAACGCCTCGCACAACCCGGGCCAAGCCGCGGCCCGCAGTCAGCACCCCGGCGGCGTGAACGTGCTGTTGGGCGACGGGTCCGTGCGGTTCGTGGCCAACGGCATCAATCCGACGACGTGGCAGGCGCTGGCGAGCCGCTGTGGCGGCGAGGTGTTGGATGGTTTCTAACCACGACCGGCCGGCGAGCGTCCGTCGGGCGCTCGCCGGCCGGGTCGTCAGACGGGTGTTGACGTGCCCACGCCCCGGTGGCCGAACTCGCACGCCAGCCGGGCCAGCGCGATCGCCCCGAGCGACAGGCCGAAGTCGCGGAGGGCGATGTCGTAGAAGTGCAT
>DASXAN010000771.1:0-2542 GCA_036406755.1 Gemmataceae bacterium | reverse complement strand
GCCAACTGAGCTAAGCGCCCGGTCCAAATGCAGGGTAGGGCGGTGGTACCCCCCCGTCAAGAGTAATCGAACGGCGCATGCGGCCGGTTGAGCCGGTCGCCGTTGTGACAATTCGGCAGTTGAACGGGTTCACACCGTTGTAGACTCACGGGCGCAGCGGTATCCTCAGCGAATACGCCCTCGGGAACGCCGCCGCCATGTTGGTTCGCATTGCCGCGCTGTCGGTCGGGCTGCTCGTGGTGAACGCCGTTGGCGCCGCAACGCCGGTGGCCGTTACCCCGGGACCAGAGTTCGCGGCGGCCCGTCAGCCCCAAGTCGCGGTCGGACCGAATGGGGCCGTCCACATCGCCTTCGGCCTGGGCAACGCGATTTGGTATGCCAGTTCGGCCGACGGCGGGCGGTCGTTCGCGCCACCCGTCAAGGTGGGCGAACGCGGCGCGCTCGCCCTCGGCAAACGTCGCGGTCCGCGGATCGCCGCCGTGGCTGGGGGCGTTGCCGTCGCAGCGGTCTGCGGCGAACGTGGCGGCGGTAAGGATGGCGACTTGCTCGTCTGGCGGTCCGGAGACGGCGGGCGGACCTGGGCCGGGCCGGTGAAAGTCAACCGCGTGCCCGGGTCGGCCCGGGAAGGGCTGCACGAACTGACGGCGTCCGCGGACGGAAGGCTCTTCGGCGTTTGGCTCGATCTCCGCGCCGGCAAATCGCAGGTGTACGGTGCCCTGTCGGCCGACGGCGGCGCGACCTGGGGCGATGACCGCCTTGTCTACGAGTCGCCCGGCGGGGCCGTCTGCCCGTGCTGCCAGCCGTCCGCCTGCTTCGACGCCCGCGGCAGGCTGCACGTCCTGTGGCGGAACAACCTTGACGACGACCGCGACATGTTCCTGATCAGCTCCGCAGACGGGGGCCGCACCTGGGACGCTCCGCGGAAGCTCGGCGCCGGCACTTGGCACCTGCGCGCCTGCCCGATGGACGGCGGCGGGCTGGCGGCCGACGCCGGCGGCACGGTCCACACCATCTGGCGGCGGCAGCAGGCGATCTACCGGTCCGTGGACGGCGGGCCGGAGACGTCGCTCGGTCCCGGCGAGCAGGGCCGAGCGGCTCGCGGCCCCGACGGCGTCTACCTCACCTGGATTTCGCAGCGCCCGGGGACGTTGTACGTCCTCCCGCCAAGCGTCTCGACACCGCGCCAGATCGCCACGCGCGCCGCGGACCCGGCCGTCGCCGCCGCACCGGACGGCCGCGGGCCTGTGGTCGTCGTGTGGGAAGAGCCGGAGGCTGCCGGTGGCCCGATCCGCGCACAAACCATCATACCTTGATTCGCCCGGGGGCCTTCACTCATGCGCTTGAACCGTTGGCTCGCCCTCGCCGTCACGGCCGCCGCCGCGGCACCGCTGTCCGCCGCCGAACCGGCCGCCGACTTCCGGCCCGACCCGGCGTCGGTCCAGCGGTCGGGCAAGGGCTACCGCTACCCGCAGGCCGGCTGGATCGTCCTGCACGTCGAAGGCCAGCCGTACGAGCGCGGCGAGCAGCACGGCCGGTTGCTGGCGCCAGAGATTGTCGGCTACGTGAAGTGCTGTGCGACGCAGTACAGCCCGAAGGCCCCGGAGGAGACGTGGCGGGTCATCCGGACGATGGTCAACGCCCTGTTCGTCCGCCAGTTCGAGCCCGAGTACCTGGAGGAGATGAAGGGCATCGCCGACGGGGCCGCCGCCGCTGGGGCGAAGTACGACGGCCGGCCGATCGATCTCATCGATGTCGTCGCCCTGAACTGCTGGCCGGAGATCGACACCCTCGACGACGCGGTCGAAGCCCTGCCGACCGGGTTGGAGGGCAAGCGGTTCCCGGGGAACCAGCCGCGGCAGATGCCGGCGCCGGGCGAGGGCCACTGCTCGGCGTTCGCCGCCACCGGCCCGGCGACGGCCGACGGCAAGATCGTCTTCGGCCACATCACCATGTGGACCCTGCGGCCGACGCGGTTCTTCAACGTCTGGCTCGATGTGCAGCCAGCCAACGGCCACCGCGTGCTGATGCAGACGTTCCCCGGCGGCATCCAGAGCGGCATGGACTACTACATGAACTCCGCCGGCTTGCTCGTCACCGAGACGACCATCCGCCAGACCCGCTTCGACGTGAAGGGGCTGGCGCTCGCCGGCCGTATCCGCAAGGCGCTCCAGTACGCCGATTCGATCGACGCGGCCGTGGACATCCTCAAGACGGCCAACAACGGCCTGTACGCCAACGAATGGCTCCTGGCCGACACGAAGACGAACGAGATCGCCATGTTCGAGCTGGGCACGCACGCGAGCCGGCTGTACCGCTCCAGCAAGGGCGAGTGGTTCGGCGGGACGGAGGGGTTCTATTGGGGCTGCAACAACACCAAGGACCTCGCGGTGCGGCTGGAGACGATCCCCGGCGTCCACGGCCGGCCGGCGAACATGGTCTGGGAGCCGCACGACCGCGACAAGACCTGGCAGCGGCTGTACGCCGAGAACAAGGGCAAGATCGCCGCGTCGCCGGCCTTGCCGATGTTGGCCGAACAATGCAT
>DASXAN010000770.1:0-10907 GCA_036406755.1 Gemmataceae bacterium | reverse complement strand
TACGGGTTGAGCCAGGCATGCAGCTCCAGGCCGCGGGCGTGGGCCTCACGGACGGCGAACTCCAGCGGGTCGTAGAATGGCTCCGGCGCTTTACCGGCCGTGCCCGTCAGGAACTCCGACCACGGCTCCAGGTCGCTCTTGTAGAGCGCGTCGGCCATCGGCCGGACCTGGAGGATGACCGCGTTCAGCCCGACCTCGACGCACTTGTCGAGGATCGCCTTGAGCTCCTCCTGCTGCTTCTCGACCGGCAGGCCCTTGGCGCTGGGCCAGTCGATGTTGCCGACGGTGGCGACCCAGACGCCGCGGAACTCCCGCGGCACGGCCGGCGGCTCGGGTTCGGCGGCCGGGGCCGGCAGCAGGCCGGCCAGGACGAGGAGCGGTCCGAGGGGGAGGAGTCGGCGCATCGGTTCACGGCCCAGTCAGGGTAGAATTCGGTCGGCGGTTCTGCCGATTGTTGTACGAAAGGGTAGCACGTCGGCCCGACCGGCGCGGGTGCTACAATGATACAGAGCCCTTCGTCGCGCACCGGCTGACGAACCTCTCCCTCTCCCGGAGTGCCCGCGCATGGCCCTGTCCGCCGCTCAGATCGCCCAGCAGAAGAAGCAGGCCGAGGAGTTGCTGTTCTCCGGCCCCGAGCACCTGGGGTTCGCCAAGACGCTTTTCTTCGGCCAGTTCAAGGCCGGCCACCTGTTCCCGTACCCGGTCCTGCCGCCCGACCAGCAGGCGACCGTGGACGAGGCCGTGGCCAAGGTGCGGGCGTTCTGCGAGTCGTCGATCGACCCGGCCGAGATCGACCGCACCGCCAACATCCCGCAGTCGGTCATCGACGGCCTGGGCGCGATCGGCGTGCTCGGCATGACGGCCCCGGCCGAGTACGGCGGGCTGGGGTTCTCGCAGCGGCAGTACTGCCAGGTGCTGGAGGTGATCGGCGGGCACGACGCGGCCGTCGGCGTGTTCGTCAACGCCCACGGGTCGATCGGCATCCGGTCGCTGGTCCTGTACGGCACCGACGAGCAGAAGCGGCGGTGGCTGCCGGGCCTGGCCGCCGGCAAGAAACTGGCCGCGTTCGCCTTGACCGAGGAGCAGGCCGGGTCCGACGCCGGCAACGTGCAGACGACCGCCACGCCGACGGAGGACGGGTCGGCGTACGTCCTGAACGGCACCAAGCGGTACATCACCAACGGCGGTATCGCCGACGTGCTCACGGTCATGGCCCGCACCCCCGTGCCGGGGTCGAAGGAGTCGAAGGTGACGGCGTTCCTGGTGACGCCGGACACGCCCGGGTTCAAGGTCATCGACGCGCGGATGCCCAAGGTCGGCATCCGCGGCACGGCGACGGCCAAGCTCGCCTTCGAGAACATGCGGGTGCCGAAGGAGAACATCCTCGGCCAGCTCGGCCGCGGGCTGAAGATCGCCCTGCACATCCTCGACTTCGGCCGGACGACGTTCGGGGCCACCTGCACCGGGGCGGCCAAGACCTGCCTGCGGGCCGCGGTCAAGCAGGCCAAGACGCGGGTGCAGTTCCAGCAGCCGCTGGCCGAGTTCGAGCTGGTCAAGAAGAAGATCGCGTTCATGGCCGCCCACGCCTTTGCGATGGAGGCGATGACGACCGAGTGCGCGGCGCTCATCGACTCCGGGGCCGACGACTACATGCTCGAGACGGCGATGCTCAAGGTGTTCGCCACCGAGCACCTGTGGACTATCGTCAACGAGGTGATCCAGCTGTTCGGCGGCAAGGCGTACTTCACCGACGAGCCGTACGAGCGGATGATGCGGGACGCCCGGATCAACACGATCGGCGAGGGGGCCAACGACGTGTTGAAGGCGTTCATCGCCGTGGTCGGCAGCCGGGCGCCGGGGGTGCAACTGGACGCGGCCCGCAAGAGCCCGTTCAAGCACCCGTCCAAGTTGCTGTCGGTCGGGTGGGAGCAGACGGGCGGGCGGTGGTCGGCGCCGGACGTGCCGGTCCGCAGCGGCGAGCTGCGGGACGAGGCGCGGGCGCTGGGCCGGAACGTCAAGCGGCTGGGGCTGGCGCTGCCGTGGGTGTTCCTGCGGGCCGGGTCGGAGGAGAAGTTCATCCAGAGCCAGTACGTCCACGAGCGGCTGGCGGACGCGGCCATCGACCTGTATGCCGC
The DNA here is from genome assembly GCA_036406755.1 of Gemmataceae bacterium. GTDB lineage: Bacteria > Planctomycetota > Planctomycetia > Gemmatales > Gemmataceae > DASXAN01. The sequence goes on along the minus strand of DASXAN010000770.1, from coordinate 8,772 downwards.
GGCGTGCACGCTGGCCCGGCTGGACCACCTGCTGGCGGCCGGCAACGGCGACGCCCGCAAGGCGAAGGCGGACGTGACGGCCGGGCGGTACTTCCTGCGGCTGGCCGACCGGCGGATCGCCGGCAACTTCGCCGCACTGAAGGATAACGACGACCCGCAGACGACGGCGGCGGCGGACGCGGCGCTGGGGGCGAATTAGGCCGCTCGCTCCGGCAGCGCGAAGCGCGCATTAACGCCGCCCCGTAGGGGTCGAATCCCGGGCCCGGGCCAGCAGGGCGGCCAGCGGTTCGACCGCCTCCGCGGCCGGCAGCCGGACCGGGCCGCGGCGGCGGAGGGCGGCGAACTCGGCCTCCAGATGTTCGGCACCCTCGGGGAACGCGGGGTCGTCCGCCCAGACGATCACCTGGCGGCACGCCCGGTCCTCCGCCGTCGGCTCGTTGCGGTACTGGAAGCCGCGGGACAGGTCGACCGCGGGCGGCAGCCGGTTCAGGGCGACGAACAGGGCCGCCGCGTCGGCGAGTGACCGCCGGCCGGCGGCAGCCTCCCGAGCGACCAGGCGGCGGGCCCGCGTCGGCAGAGGCTCCGGGCCGCACCACACGGCCCCTCGCCCCGGGGAAGCGGCCCGCCGGCCGGCCCGGGGGCGTCGGCCTCCGGCCCGGCGAGGACCAGGGCGAAGGCCGCGGCCCCGGCGGCGAGGACGGACCACTGGGCGAGAGAACCCTTCATCGCGCAGCCTCCGGGGTGCGGCGCACGGCCGGCCGGGCCGCCCAGGTGGATCCGGGCGGCGGGCGGTCACGGCGTTCGACTAACTGGCGGGGCTGTCGGCCGGGTCGGAGAGCCAGTCAATGAGCGGCCCGCCGCGGGACTTCCGCAGAGCGGCGGCCGCCAGCCAGTCGATCCGGTCGTCCGCCGCGACCGGCGACGAAGCCGGCCAGGCCGCCGCAGCGGCCGGCGCGGGTACCGGCGGCAGAAGCCACGCCGGCGGCGGGTCGGCGATGCCCTGCGGGTTGGTGTTGCCGGCGGCCAGCGCGTAGCTAACGGAGGCCGTCTGGCTCCCGGACGTGCGGCTGACCGCGTTGTCGTACTGATAGACCCGGTCGGTCCCGGAATCGACGATCCACAGATGCCGCGGGTTGGCCGGGTCCAGGGTGATCCCGGTCGGGCTGCCGTTGGCCGGGTCGATCGCCCAGGCGCCGACGTACGTGCCGCTGAGCGTGTACTTGTAGACCTTGTCGAGCACCTGGTCGTCCACCACCCAGATACTCGTCCCGTCGGTCACCAGGTCCTTCGGGCCGACGTTGTTGGCGTGGAGCTGGAAGGAGCTCGTCGCGTTCTGGGTGCCGGAGAGCCGGCCGGCGGCGTTGGCGTAGCGGTAGACCCGGTCCAGCTTCGCGTCCACGAGCCACACGTCGTTGCCGAAGACGGTGATGCCTTCGACTGTGGCGTTCTTGTCGAGCGAGTTCGCGGACCATGAGCCGAGCAGCGCGCCGCTGGTCGCCGAGTAGACGTACACCTTCTTGTTGGCGTCCACCACCCACACCTTGTCCCCGGCGGCGGTGGTCGCCAGCCCCCGCGGGGCCGAGTTGTTGCTGTTGAGCACCGAGTTGCTCAGCCCGTTGACCACGGCCCCGTACCGGTAGGTGCGGTTCGTGCTGGCGTCGTCCACGGTGAAGAACTTGGCGTAGTCGTTGTCGTTGTTCGTCACCGTCGCGTCAGCCGGGTTCAGGCCGTTGTACGTCGGGTCGGCGCTCGTCGCCGCGCCCAGGACGATCGTGTACGCCACGTTCCCGTCCACGGCGGCGTCCTCGACGCTGGTGATCGTCACGGTCTGCGGCACGGACCAGTTGGTCGGGGTGAAGGTCAGGCTCGTGACGGACGCCGTCCCCTCGGTGGGGTCGGTGGTGGAGACGGGGATGGTGACGTTCGCCGTCGGCTTCGTGGTTAGCACGACGCGGAACGACGCCCCGCCGCTGCCTTCGGTCGTCACCAGGCCGGTCCTGCCGGTCACGCTGATGCCGGCCGGCGGGCGACCGATCGCCATCCCGAACGAACTCGTGACGGCGGCCAGGCCGACGACGTTCGACCCGTCCAGGTCCGCCCGGTAGATGGTCTGGGGGCCGAGGTCCTGCCAGTACAGCTTGCCGGCCGTCGGGTCCAGCGCCAGCCCGCGGATGTACGAGTTGGTGGAGAACGCGGCGCCGGTCACGACGACCTCCGCGCCGGAGCCGTCCAGGTTCGCCCGGTGGATGAGGTCCTGCCGGTCATCGACCCAGTACATCGTGCCGCCGGCCACGTCGAGCGCGATCGCCGTGGACGCCGACCCGGGGCCGCCGACCCACACGGTTTCGACGTTCGACCCGTCCAGGTTCGCCCGCCGGATCGTGCCGTTGGCCGCGTTGTACTCGGTCCAGTACATCTTGCCCGCGGCCGGGTCCAGGGCGATGCCGATCGGCGCCCCGGCGGTGCTGGTCAGCACGGTTTCGGCGTCGGACCCGTCCAGGTTCGCCCGCCAAATCTTCTTGGCCGTGGTGGCCTGGTCCACCCAGTACAGCTTGCCGCCGACCGGGTCGAGGGCAAGGCTCCACGGCGACCCGGCGGGGAGGGTCAGCAGCCGTTCGGCCCCGGACCCGTCGAGGTTCGCGCGGTACACGCCGTAGACGGTCCGGTCGATCCAGTACAGCCGGCCGCCGGCCACGTCGGCGACGACTCCGTACGGGGAGTATTCGCCGGCACCGAACACCGCTTTGAGATCGACCAACGTCTCCGCGGCCCCGCCGTTCAGCCGGGCCCGGCCGATCGAGTCGTTCACGTTGTCGGCGAAGTAGAGGAATCCGGCCTCGTCGGCGTCCACGTTCACCGCCGCCAAGTCGGCCGGGTCGCGGCCGCTGTACTCGGCGTCGTCGCTGGTCGCGGGGCCGAGCACGACCGTGTACGCCACGTCGCCGTCCACGACCCCGTCGGCCACGCCGGTGACCGTCACCGTCTGCGGGACGTTCCAGTTGGCCGGGGTGAAGACCAGGCTGCCGGTCGACGTCGTTGCCTCGCCCGGGTTCGACGAGTTCACCGGGATGACGACGTCGCCCAGCGGGGCGGTTTCGAGCACGACCGTGAACGACGTCGTCCGGCCGTCCTCGTGGGTGGTCATGGTCGGCGACGAGGGCGTGACGCGGATGCCGGCCGGCGGGGCGTCGATGCCGAGCGTGTACGTGCCGATCCAGCCGTACACGCCGGTGCTCTTCACGGCGACGGTGTAGGTGCCGGGCGTCAGGCTGCGGACGATGGTCGCGGTCAGCGTCGTCGTGGGGTTGGCCGTCTCGAGCAGCTGCCCGGCGGCGTTGCGGAGCTCGATAACCGCGTCCAGGTTGGCGGCCGAGCCCGGCCCGCCGGCGGTGATGCGGTACGTGTCCGCGGCCGGGACCGTGAACGAGAAGTAATCGACGTCGGCGTTGGTGCCGATCCGGCCGGCCCCGGCCCAGGTGCCGCCGGCGGCGGTCAGCGGGGTTGCGGTCGCGGCCGTGTTGCCGTGGTCGTCGGCCCGGAAGCCGAACCCGTTGGTGCTGCCGGCGATCACCGCCAGGTCGTCCTGGAACGTCGTCGCGCTGGTGGTGGTCCCGTTATACCAGGTCGTGGTCGCGGTGCTGTAGGCGCTCGTCCCCATGAGCGGCGACCACGCCGTGTTGCCGATGTTGTACTCCAGCAGTTTGACCCCGTTCGGGTCGTAGGTGCTCTGGTGTTGCAGGCCGAACGAGTGGCCGGCCTCATGGGAGGCGCTATCGCCGATCCAGTACGCGGGGCTGTCGTTGCCGGTGTCGAAGACGAAGCAGACGTTCGGGATCGAACTGGTGAACGAATTGATGTAAGCGTACCCGCCCCAGCTCGCGCCCATCCAACTGGAATCGCCGCCGATGGAGACGCGCATGGCCTTGCCGTTGGCGTTGGCGGCCGGCACCCCGGGGGCGAGCACCGCCGGCTCGACGGTGGTGACGTTGATGTTGAACGGGGCGTAGTCCTCGGCGGCCCGCTCCCAGACGGTCCGGATCGTCGCGATCTCGGCGTCACTGAACGACGTCGGGTCGCCGTCCTGGTTGAACACCGGGGTGGTGATGTTGCTGTACGCCCCCCAGCTGGCCTCGTAGTGGCCGTCGAAGTCCAGGTACAGGGTGGCCGGCGCCCCGGGGTTACTGTTCAGCACCGGGATGCCGGCCGGGACGGCCCGGCCCTCGAGGGCCTCCAGCCGCGGCCGGGCGTGCCGGTGGCGGTGCGAGACGGGTCGGGTGCGGGTGGAAGACAGTGGCCACATCGGTCGGCTCCTTCGGTGCCGGTGCGGGCAGGAATCCGGAGGCCGGCGCGCACGGCGGACGCCGGCCGGGCGTGCCCGGCTGTCGGGGCGGTCGTCAAGGGTCAGGTCACGGGTACTCGGTCAGCCGCCGGGGGCCTTGGGCGTCTCCCCGGCCTTCGCCGGCGGCTCGGGTTTCGGGTCGGCTGGGATGCCGAGCAGTTCGGCGGCCTCCGCCCGGAATCGGCGCAGTTCGTCGTCCTGGGCGTCCTTCTTCGTCATCGAATTCGCCGCCCGGTCGTACCACTTACGAGCCTGGTCGTGGTCGCCGAGTTGCCGGCGACACATTGCCAGGAAGAACCAGTCGAAGGCGTCGCCGCCGCGGCGGAGTTGCATCGACTTCTCCAGGGCCGTGGCGGACGCCGCCCAGTCGCCGGCCCGGTACCGGGCGGCGCCGAGGGTGTTCCAGAGGTCGCCGTCGTTGGGTATCAGCTCGGTGGCCCGGGTGGCCAGCCGGACGGCCTCGGCCGGGTCGCGGAGGTCGGGGAACGGGCCGGTGGCGAGCAGCCAGGCCAGGTCGTTGAGGGCCGCGGTGTCGTCCGGCGTGAGGCTGGCCCGCTTGTGGCCCACGAGCAACCGGCGTTCGACGCCGGGCCGGGACTCGTCGAGGCGGGGCCTCATAGTGCCGAAGAGTGACAGGATGCCGGCACCCGTGAGCCGGGTGGACAGCCGGAGCCGGTCGTCGGCGAACAACGCGTCGATGAAGGCCCGGACGTTCTTGTCCTCGCGCGGATCCCTGACCAGGTCGGCGACTTCAAACGTGGCATCCGCTTCCCAGAGTTGGCCCTGCTCTGACAGCGCCTTGGCCAGGTAGCAGTAATACGCCTTGGCGTCAGGGCGACGGCGGATGGCCTCGACCAGCGCGGCGGCACTTTCGGCCCACTGCTCCACCTGCATGAGCACCAGGGCGCGGCGGAAGTGGTTCGCCGGCTCATTGGGCTGGAGGCGGGCCGCGGTCGCGAACGCGGCCGCAGCGGCGATCGGGTCGTGGATGGCCTCCAGCGTCTCCCCCAAGGCGAACTGATAACTCGGCGCCTTCGGGTTAAGCCGGGCCGCTTCGGCGTAAGCGGCGGTGGCCTCACCCAAGGCATTCTTTTTCCGAAGCGTCTCGCCCAGAGAGGCATGGTAGTGGGCCTCTTGGGGCGAAAGGCGGATGGCCTCCCGGTAGGCCTCGGCCGCTTCCCCCCAGGACTGGTTCTTGGACAGCAGTTGGCCCAGGGCGTAGTGATACTGGGCCTTAGCAGGCCAGCGGCGGATGGCCTCCCGGTACACTGCCACGGCATCATCTGGCCGGCCCGTCTGTCTGAGCAACGCGCTCAACGATCCCAGGCCGACATCGGCGGTTGATTCATCCCCGGCCAGCGCCCGCGCGATCGCAATGCCCTCCTCCACCTGCTCCGGCCGGGACCCTTTGCCCAGTGCCGACGCCAGGCTCCCGCGCACCGATGGGACGCTGGGCCGCAGGGCCACCGCCGCCCGGAGGAAGCCGATGGCTTCGTTGATATCGGCGGGCTGGGGCGGGCGCTCTCCCCTGAGTGTGCCAGGTGACGTCAGGTTGGATGCGAGGGTGACGTTGACGGAGTAATCGCCCGGGTACCGCCGCTGCAGGCCGCGCAAGAACTGAATCCTCTGGGCTTTGTCCGGGAGAAGTTGCAGGACGAAACTCATCGCCCCGGGGTGCAACGTGTCCGGGATTACCAAGGCTTGTGCCTCCGCCTTGGCCTGGTCGCCGCCCCGCTCCCACAAGTCTCGGAATCGGCTCCGGACCGGGTCGGTATCGGCGGCCCGGGCCGCCGCCAGGATGCACCTCCAGGATTCCTTATCCTTCGAAAATGGTGGCTCCTGGGGAATGCGGCGCGCCCGTGCCCACTCGTCCAGCCCGGCGACTAGTTCGTCTCGGACAGGCCCCGTCGGCATCCGCCGGGCGATCTCGTCCGGCTCAAGTGCCTCCGCGTCGAGGCCGAAGGCCCGGAACGCCGCACCAAGGAGCCTGTCCCGGTGAGCCAGGATGGTCTCGCCGTCCACGGGGCGATAGGTGGCGATATCCAGGCGGATTTCCTCGAGCCGGATCACCAGGGCCAGTACATCGCGACGGTGGCGGGCCTGTTCGGCCGCTTCGCCGGCGCCCCCGTCCCCGCCAAAGGCGTCTACCGCTCGGTTCATTGCCGCCAGGGCCGCCGGCCAGTTCCGGGCCTGCTCCCAGCGGTCGGCCTCGGCCAGGGCCGCCTCGGTCGTCAGCCCCGCGGTCGCCCGCCGGGCGGCCCGATCCCGCTCCACCCAGCCGATGCTGCCGGCCAGCACCACGACCGCGGCCAGGAGGGCGGCGGAAACCGACCGGACGAGCAGCCGGTGCCGGAGCCGCCACCGCCGGAACCGCTGGCCCAACGACGCCCGCCGCGCCCGGATCGGCTGGTCGGCCAGCCACCGCCGCAGGTCGTCGGCCAGTTCGCCGGCCGTCGCATACCGCTCGGCGGCACTCTTCGCCAGGCACTTGAGCGTGATCGTTTCCAGCTCCGCCGAGATGGCCTTGTCCAACCTCCGCGGCGCGACCGGGTCCTCGGCCGTGATGTTGTGCAGGATCGCGGCCTTGTCGTCACCGTTCACCGCCGGCCGGCCCGTCAGCAGCTCGTACAGCGTGCAGCCGAGGCCGTACACGTCCACCCGGTGGTCGGCCAGGCCGTGCTGCGCCAGCGCCTGCTCCGGGGCCATGTACCGCAGGGTGCCCAGCAGATCGCCGGACACGGTCAGCCCGGCGTCCGGGCCGAACCGGGCCAGACCGAAGTCGCTGACGTACACCTTGCCGGCAGTGTCGAGCAGCAGGTTGCCCGGCTTGACGTCGCGGTGGATGATGCCCAGGGCGTGGGCGTGCTCCAAAGCGTCGGCCGCGTCGGCAATCAGCCCGGCCGCCGTGCGGAAAAAGGCCTGGCCCGTTGGCCCGACCCGTTCGGTCAACGTGGCGGCGACCGGTGCAGTTGCGGGCGCGGCGGGCGTCGTGGCGCCGGCGGGCGGGGTGGCCTGATCGCCCCGGGGGTAATCGACGGTCACGGACCCGTTCAGGCCCCCGCAGCGCAACCCCGCTCGCCGGTCGATTGACTCCGCCAGCGACTGGCCGTCCACGAACTCCATCGCGTAGTAGTGGACGCCCCGCTCGCAGCCGACGGCGTAGACGGAGACGATGTGGTCGTGTTTCAGGCTCGCCGCGGCCAGGGCCTCGTTCTTGAACCGCTGCAGCTGCTTCGGGTCCAGGGCCGCCGCCAGCGGCAGCACCTTCAGCGCCACCCGCCGCCGCAGTGACCGCTGCTCCGCTTCGTAGACGACCCCCATGCCGCCCCGGCCCACCTCGCGGACGAGCCGGTAGTCGCCCAGCTGCCCGGCCGGCCCGTCCGCGGCGGTCGCCCCCCCGGACGCCGGCAGCCCGGCCAGCACCTGCACCGCCGGCAGCACCCGCCGCAGCTGGCTGGCGTACTCCGGGTGGTCCCGGACGATCGCTTCGAGGTCCACGAGTTCGCCGGACTGGAGGCGGCCGGCCAGGTCGTCGAGCAGGTCGTCCAGTGGCGACGCGGCGGAGGATCGGGCGGCCGGAGTCATGACTGGTCTTCCCCCTCGGCCAGCAGCCGGCTCAGCCGGTCCAGCGCCCGCCGGTGCCGCATCTTCACCGCCCCCTCGCCGACCGCCAGGACGGCCGCGATGTCGGCCGTCGGCAGCTGCTCCAGGTATCGCAACACCAGCACCTCGCGGTCGGCCGGCGACAGCCGGGCCAGGGCCGCCCGCACCCGCTCCCGCAGTTCCTGGCGGAGCAACCCGTGACTCGGGCTGGTCCCGGTGCCGGCCAGCCGCCGGGCCAGCAACACCGCCGAGTCGTCCGGCAGGGCCAGCCCGCCCGGTTCTTCGCGAAGGACGCTCCGCTTGCGGGCCAGGACGTGCCGCTCGTGCAGCTTCACGAGCCGCTCCCACGCCAGCTGCCGCAGCCACGGGTAGTACGCCACCGGACGCTCCTGCAGGTACCCGTCCAACTTCCGGTCCGCCTCGATCAGCGCCTCTTGGACCACGTCCGATGGGTCCACGCGGGCGGCCAGCCGCGGGTCGAGGCGGACCGCGACCATCCGCCGCAGCCGGTCGCGGTGCCGGGTCAGCAGCTGCTGCCGGGCCGAGGCGTCGCCGGCCCCGGTCCGCCGGAGCAGCTCCTCCGTGTCGGGCGAGTGGGTTATCATGGGTGGTCCCTATGACTGGTTTGCGAAATCTATCGAAAAAGTCACAGGCCCGTTACCGGGTTTGCGGCCCGTTGTCGAAAGTTGTTGGGCCGATTGTAATTCGGCGACCCCGCCGAGGCACGAGAAATCGCCTGCGGCGGTGCATAAGATGTCTCTCCCGACCGCTCTTCGACGGGCCGCCGACCGATGGTTTCGCAGAACCTGACCCTGCTCGCCCGCGCCTGC
>DASXAN010000769.1:0-1658 GCA_036406755.1 Gemmataceae bacterium | reverse complement strand
AAACTATTCATGGTTTCATCGCATGCAAATCCTTAATGGCGGGGCTCCCCGAGCGGTCCACGACGACCTTGCCGCGGCTGCCCGCCGGGCCGGGGGATGGCACCGTCGGGCCTCATCTCCTTCGCCCGCTCGCCTGCCAGGCCTCGCCGAGCGACCAGAGGGCAATGCCGAGGAGGGCCAGGTCCTTGAGGAGGAACTGCCCCGGAAACCCCGAGAGGGCGGGGAAGCCGCCGGCGCTCGGCTCCCAGACGCCCGGTGTCGTGAACAGGAAGCTCAGGGTCGTGAGGAACATCCCGACCGCCAAGGCGCTCCCGAGGATGGTAGCCCGAGACGAGAAGGGGCGAGCGGCAATGAGGATCGCGATGGCGACCTCGACGACGCCGAGCACGGCCGAAAAGCCTCGGACGCTCGTGAGTCCGTAGACCCAGCTCATCAGCGGGCTGTTGGCGACGTACCGACTTATCCCCTCGGCCTCGTACGCCGTGAACTTCATGAGGCCGATCCACGCCACCACGACCACCAGGCCGTAGCGGGCCAGCGCGCGGCCGACCGCCTCCACCCGGGAACTCATCGCCTGCCGCTCCTGGGCCGTGTCTTGCATCAAGGTCGCCATCGGTTGCTCCTTCTCGTCTCGAAGCGCCGTCTGGCTGGGTCGCCGGCATGCCGGCCCCGACGGCTGCGATGGCTGGTTCAGCCTATCCGTGGTTACTCGACCATCGCCGGACTACGTCGCACCCCCAAGTGCCTGTTCGCCCAACGACACAGCTTACCGGCCCGGCGGAACCTGGTTCGGCGCGACCGCCGCGACAGCCATACGGGAACCAGTCCGGGCGGTGACGGTCTGCCGCGACGGCCCAGCCACGGTGTCAAGAACGGCCCTACCCCCCGGCGCCGACAGCCCCGGCGGCCGGCCGGAGCGAGGCCAGCAGGAACGCCCCGGCCGCTGCCGACCACACCGAGTACGACAGCGGCGGCCCGGGTCCGAGGGCGACCGTCATCGTGACGGCGAACACCGACAACAGGACCCCGGTGGCGAGGGCGACCGCCCGTAGCCGGACTCCCGCCACGAGGCCGACGGCCAGCGCGACCTCCAGCACGGTCGCCGCCCACCCGGCGGCCGGCACCAGGCCGGCGGGCAGAAACCAGAGGAGCTTGCCGGTGTAGGCAAGGAACGGGTCGAACCCGCCCCAGCCCACCCCCGGCGTGCCGGCCGGCCCCCACAGGCCGAAGCGGTCAGCCACCGCCGACAGGATCCCGGCCGCTAGGGCGAGCCGCAAAAAGACGGCCGCCAGGGCCGTTGACCAGGCGCGATCCGACATGGCCTACCTCCCCCCGTTCGCCGGCTCGGGGATGACCAGCGCCTTCGATTCCCGCGGGCGAATTATGACCACCAGCGCCCGCGTCGGGGCCTTATCGCTCGGGTTGCCGTCGCGGCTCTTAGTGGAACGGCAAACGCCAACAGCGTGCCGCGGCCCGGAATCTCTCCCGAGAGCGGTTGCAAGTGGATGTAGCGGTTGGTTTTCGGACAGGTCTTGAAGGAAAGGGCAGCTTGGCCCGACGTCACGGGGGCCACTGCGTCCACGGTATGTCGTGGGAGCTCGCGATGGTTCGTGGCACCGCCACCGGGGTGGCCGTCAAGCGGGCGGGACGCCTGGCGC
>DASXAN010000768.1:0-5150 GCA_036406755.1 Gemmataceae bacterium | reverse complement strand
GAACGCCCTGCGGGTGATGCGCGACCACCCGGACAACGACCGGGTCGGCATCCGCATCGACTCCGGCGACATCGCCGAGCAGTGCGTGCTCTACTTCCGGCGGATGAAAGCGGCCGGGATTACGCCGCGGACGATCGTCTTCGAGAACGAGGTGACGCCGGAGCTGGTCCGCGAGGTGTACGACCAGTTCCGCAAGGCGACGGGCGAGGAACCGACCATGCTCTTCCCCGGGGCCGGCGGCTACTGGTGGCGGGCGGTGCACCGCGACACGGTCGCGGCGGCGTTCAAGCGGTCGGCCACGGGCGAGCACCCGAACGTCAAGTTCTCGAACTCGCCGGGCAAAGAGTCGCTCGGCGGCTACCTGCGAGTCTTCGCCGACCGCGACGCCCTCATCGTGGCCGACGCGGACGAGCCGCCCCGGGGCGAGCCGCTGTTCGTCAAGTTGGTCGAGCGGGGGCGCATCGTCCATCGCGAGAGCTTCCCGGACCAGGCGGCGCGGGCCGAGCGGACCTGGGGAAAGTACCGGCGGTGGGTGTTGTCGCCGCGCGTGGCGGCAACGATGCGGCGGTTCCGCGAGATGCGGGAGCGGGAAGTGGCCGCGGCGCGGGCGCGGCTGGCGGTACAATAGAGGAATGGCCGTCCGAGGTTCGGGACCGACGGGATGACGCGCTCGGCACACCACCTCCGCCGATCGTTCCTGGCCGTCGTGCTGGCGGCCGGCGCTTGCGCCGCGCCCGCGGCCGCGCACCCGGTCCCCAACGATGCCCACTTCCGGACCGTGACGGTGTGCCTGCGACCGACCGAGTTGTGCGTCCGCTACCGGCTCGAACTGGACCAGTTCACGACCGTGTACAAGGACTCCCGCGGGCTGATCGCCGACGCGGAAGTCAAGCGGTTCAACACGCCGAGCGCGTTCTACGGCGAATTCACCCGCCGCCTCGGCCCGCTCCTGGCCGACCAACTCGACGCCGTGCTGAACGGGCAACCGCTGACACTCCGCTGCGTCGAACAGCGATTCGAGGTCGGCGACCACCTGACCTGCGATTTCCTCTTTCAGACGGACTGGTCGCCGGCGGCGGGCGCGGACCACCGCCTCGAGTTCCACGACCGGACCTACGACCGTGAACAGGGTCGGGTGCGGCTCAGTCTCGACGAGGACGAGGCCATCAACGTCCGCCGCCGGACCGTCCCGAGTTCGCTCCTGCAGAGTCGCGCCCCGACCGACCTGCGGCCGGGCGACGACGACCGCCTGCGCATGATCGGGGCGACGTTCCGCGTCGGCGGGCCGACCGCCACCGGGCCCGCGGCCGACCAAGTGGCGGTGGGTCGGCCTAGGGCCGAGCCGCCGAAGCGCGAGAGCGCACATTCGACGCTCCTCGCCCTGCTCGACGCGCCGCACGGGATCGGCGTGTTGTTGCTCCTGGCGACGCTGTTCGGCGCCGCCCACGCCCTGACGCCCGGCCACGGCAAGACCCTCGTCGCCGCCTACCTCGTTGGCGAGCGGGGCACAGTCTGGCACGCACTCGCACTGGGCCTGACGACGACCATCACCCACACGGGGGCCGTCCTCGTGCTGGCGGCCGGGCTTCTGTGGTGGTTCCCGGACGCGGTACCCGCCCAGGTGCAAACGATCCTCGGCTTCGCCGGCGGCCTCCTGATCGCCGGACTAGGGTTGTGGCTGTTGCTGAAGCGACTCTCCGGCGGGGCGGATCATGTCCACGGCCCCGGGGCCGGCCATGTCCACAACGCGGACGGGACGATCACCGTCATCAAGCCCCCGGAACCTGCCGGCTGGGGCCGGCTGGTCCTGCTCGGCATCAGCGGCGGCATCGTGCCGTGCTGGGACGCCATCGCCATGCTCGGGTTCGCCATCGCCGCCCAGCGGCTGTGGCTGGGGCTGCCGCTCCTGCTGGCGTTCAGCGCCGGGCTGGCCGCGGTGCTGGTACTGATCGGGATCGCGGTCGTTTACGCCCAGGGCCGCATCGGCGCCCGCTGGAGTGAGAGCCGCGTCTGGCGGATGCTGCCGGTGGCCAGTGCGGCCGTACTGGTGGTACTGGGCCTGTGGCTGTGCCGGGACAGCCTGACGCCGGGGTGAGCCGCCGTGCGCGTCGCCGAGCTGACCGCGTTCCACGTCCGCATCCCGCTCCGCCGGCCGGTCCGGCACGCATCGCATGCGCGGACGGCCAGCGACAATGTCCTCGTCCGCTGCGTCCTGGCCGACGGCACGGAGGGTTGGGGCGAGGGGGTGCCGCGGGAGTACGTCACCGGCGAGACGGCGGAGTCGGCCCTGAGGCTACTCCGCCGCAGCGAGTTGCCGGCGCAACTGGAGCCGTGCGGCGACTGCGGCGGTGCCGTCCTCCTGGCGGAGCGATTGCGGCTAGCCCCGGTGCCGGACGATGAGCGCGGCATCCGCGGCAACGCCGCCCGGTGTGCCGTCGAACTCGCCGTGCTCGATGCCTACGGCCGGCACTTCGGCGAACCCCTCTCGGCGGTGACGCGGTTGCTCGAACCAACTCTGTACCGGCCTCAGCCGTCGGTGCGCTACAGCGGGGCCGTCACGTCGTCCGACGGGTTGAAGCTCAAACTCGTCGCATGGCTCTACCGGCTCTACGGCTTCCGACAGATCAAGGTGAAGGTCGGCATCCCCGGTCAGGACGACGCGGTCAGGCTGATGGCCGTTCGCCGCCGCGTCGGCGGCGCCGTCGAGCTGCGCGTGGATGCGAACGAGGCGTGGCCGGCAGATGCCGTCGCCGACCACATTCGGGCGCTGGAGCCGTTCGGCATTGTCAGCGTCGAGCAACCGGTATCGCACGCCGAGGTCGCGGCGCTGGCTGAGATTCGCCAGCGGATCCCCCCGGCGGTCATGCTCGACGAATCGTTGTGTTCGATGACCGACGCCGAACGGGCGGTCGCCGGCGGGTGGTGCGACCGGTTCAACCTGCGGCTGTCGAAGTGCGGCGGCCTGATCCCGACACTGCGACTGGCCGCGTTCGCCCGCGACAACGACATCGGCTGCCAGCTCGGCTGCCAGGTCGGCGAGACGGCGGTCCTTTCGGCGGCCGGCCGGAACTTCGCGGCGACCGTCGGCGGACTGACGGCCGTGGAAGGGTCGTTCGACCGGCACCTCGTCCGCGCGCCGCTGAGCCGGGAGGACATTACGTTCGGCCGCGGCGGGTGGGCGCCGGCGCTGACCGGCCCGGGCCTGGGCGTCACGATCGACCCGGCCGCCGTCGAGCGGGTGACGGTCACCAAGGAGGCGCTGCTTGGCTGAGCCGGCACTGTTGTCGTTCACGGCCGGCGACGGCTACGCCTGGAAGTACCGCCGCTACGAGTCGGCCGGTCCGCCCAGGACATCGGTCGTGCTCCTGCACGGCATCCAGAGCCACGGCGGCTGGTACGACCGCACCTGTCGGGAATTGGCCGCGGCCGGGCACACCGTTTCGTTCCTCGACCGCCGCGGGTGCGGGCTGAACGACCGCGACCGCGGCGATGCCCCCAGGTTCCGCCGCCTGCTCGACGACGTGGCGGAATTCCTGGCCGCCCAGCCGCGACCGCGCATCGTCGTCGGCATCTCCTGGGGCGGCAAGCTCGCCGTGGGACTGCAGCGGCGTCACCCAGGCGTGAGCCACGGCCTGGTGCTGATCGCGCCGGGCCTGTGCCCGCGAGTCCGGCCGCCGTTGAGCGAACGGCTGTGGATCGTCGCATCGCGGTTCATGTCTCCAGGGCGGCCGTTCCCGATCCCGCTCAACGACCCGGACCTATTCACCGCCAACGCCGAGCGGCGGCAATTCATCCACGACGACCCACTCGCCCTCCGCACGGCGTCGGCCCGGCTGCTCTTCGAGAGCGGCCGCATGGATGTCTATCTGCGGTTCGCCGCCCGCCATATGACGGTGCCAGCCCTGGTGCTGTTGGCCGAGCACGACCGGATTATCGACAATGCCCGCACACGCCGGTTCATCGGCCGATTCCCGACGACCGACACGACGGTGATCGATTACCCCAATTCCCATCACACGTTGGAGTTCGAGCCGGGCGGCCCGCCGTTCCTGGCTGACCTGACCGGTTGGCTAAGCTCGCCGCGATTTGCCCGTCATGACGGCGTGAGCTAGAGTCGATTAGCGCGGCCCCTTGCGCCCGTGCGACCGCGCAGTTCCCGCCCCAGATCACGGACCAATTGCACCGGGATTTCCTCCTTTGCCGAAGGGAGCCGTCGACGATGCGCGCGTTCCGCTACCTCAACCGTGTCGCCGTCCCGACCGCTGTCGTGGCGATCGCCCTGGCCGCCCCGCGGGCCGCCGCCCAGGTCGTCGTGTACGACTCGAACGGCTTCGAGGCGCCCTCGTACTCCGTCGGCAACATCACCGGCCAGCAGGGATACCAGTTCCTGCCAACCCCTGCCGCCGGCACGATCCAGACCGGGACGGTGATGTCCGGCTCCCAGGCATTCCAGATCGTCGGGTCGCAGCTCCAATCCACGTCGGCGATGGGGTACGGGGACGCGAATTTCTTCTACAAGAGCTATTCGTTCGGCGCCGGCGTCAACCCGGTCGCCTCCGGCAATCCGATCGTGCGGCTTAGCTTTGACGGCCGGGTCTCCGGTTCTCTGGCACTGCCGTCGGACATTCCGGAGGGCGGCCCGTACATGGAGGTCTATTCGCCCCTAGGCATCCAGCAGGCGTTGACGCCCGTCCTCATCAACACCAACGGAGGCATCACGGTTTTCACCAATACGACAGCCGGGGGTAGTGACACCATCATCTCGACGGCAGACGGTCTGATCCCGCGAGAGACGTGGGCACACCTCGAGGCGCAACTGAACTTCGCCACGCAGTCGTTCCGGGTCCTGCTCAACGGCGTTCCGGTGACGTTCTCCGAGGGCACGTTCAGCAGTACAGACGTGCCATTCCGCAATACCTTCGGCACGTCGGCGAGCGTGGCGGAACTTGGGTTCCAGGGCTACTACAACGCGAACTTCAATCCGACGTTCAACAGCATGTACTTCGACAACCTGAACATCACAGCCGTCTCCGCAGTGCCGGAGCCGTCGACGCTGGCGCTGTGCGGCATGGGCCTGGTCGGTGTGGCGGCCCGGGTGTACCGCCGGAAGTCATCGAGCAAGTGAGTGAACGAAAAGCGGCGGGGGGGGG
>DASXAN010000767.1:0-7226 GCA_036406755.1 Gemmataceae bacterium | reverse complement strand
GAGCGCTCCGCTCCGAAGACTCCGCGTCGCGGCTAACCGGGGTCTATTTTTCTTTCAGTTTTTCGAGCGCTTTCACCACGTCCCCGATCCGCGCGTCGGTCAGCTCGCCGGGCTGGAACGCGAACGTCGCCACGGTCTGCCGCTTGACGAACAGCACCACCGTCACGTCCGCCCGCTTGCTCAGCCGGTACGCCGGCGGCCCGACCTCGTCCTCGAACACCCCCAGCGGCAGCTGCCGGACGGCGTGCTTGCGGCCCCAGGCGGCCAGCCGGTCCTCGGCGTCCGGCTGCGGGCCGGCCGTCAGCAGCGTCAGCCAGCCGCGGAACTCCGGCACGACCGCGTCGGCGGCCGCCTGGTCCAGCTTCGCGGCCAGCTTGCCGAGCGGCTCGGACAGGGACCGGGCAAAGACGACGGCGGCCGGCTTGTCCGCGGTGTCGCAGACGTAGCAGTGGGCGGTGCCGCGGTCCGGGCCGGTGGCCAGGACGAAGGCGTACGGCATCGGCCGGCGGCCGACCTCGGGGCCGGACGCGAGCGGCTCGTCGGCGAACGCCGCGGCGGCGAACAGGACGGCGGCGACGGCGGACAGGCGGCGGGTCATGGGTGGGTCCACGTTGACAACGCGGGAATCGGCGGCGACACTTCTAGGAGAGACCCGGAGGCCCAGATGAGCATTGTACTCAGTCCCGAAGCCGAACAGCAAATCGAAGAGCTGGTCAAAAGCGGCCGGTACGCGTCGGCGGACGAATTTATCCGCCGGTCCGTCGAGCGTGACCGCGAGGAGCAAGCTTGGCTTGCCGAATTGGCCGGGCGGGAGGACGTTCAGCGGATGCTGGAAGAAGGGCTCCGGGACATCGAAGAGGGACGGTACACCGTCTACGACGCGGACGGGTTACGGGCCTTGGCCGAAGAGATCAAGCGCGAGGGCCGGATCGCGATGGGACTGCCGGTTGATGCGCCATGAATGGCTACCTGCTGACCAGGTCAGCGCGAAGCCAAATCCATTCGATCTGGCAACAGATCGTCCCGGCTTCCCAAACGGGTGCGGACCGAGTGGTAGACCGCATCATCGCCTCGTGCGAGCATCTCGGGACGTTTCAGACCGAGGGCGAGGACTGGCCCGGTAGGCCGCCCGGACTACGGTGCTATTCGGTGCCGAACACGCGGTATGTGATTGTTTTTGTTCCGGGCACCGACCCGGTCCAAATCGTTGGCGTGGTTGACGGCATGCGAAACCGCCCGGACGTCTCGCTCGACTGACTCACTCCGCCCCCGTCGTTCCGCCGCACGCCGCCCGCAACTCGTCGAAGTGCCGCACCTCCGCGTGCCGCCAGCACCGCCGGGCCAGCGCCGCGTACCGGGCCGCCTCCTCGCCCCGCCCCTGCCGCTCGCACACCGCCTGCATCCCCACCGCCGCCTTCGCGCTGCCGGCGTCGTGGGCCAGCGCCTCCAGGAACGCCTCCTCCGCCACGTCCAGCCGGCCGCACGCCAGCGCCGCCGACCCCCACTGCTCCATGTAGTACGCCCCGTGCCCCCACGCATGATGGGAGTAGTCGTCCTTCGTCTTGTCCACGCACCGCTGCAACAGTTTCAGCCCCTCGTCCGTGGCCCCGGTCTGGCACAAGAGCAGCCCCTGCGCCTCCCACAACCGGGACTCGACCACCCGGTTCGCCCGCCGGGCACTCGCCGTTCCCTGCAACACCTCGACCTCCGGCCGGGCCCGGTCCGGGTCGTTGCGGGCCAGGTACACCAGCGCCGCCAGGTAGGCGGCCGTCGTCTTGTCCGACTTGCGGTAGAACTCGACCACCTTGAGCGCCTCGTCCCAGTCCCGCTCGGCCAGGTGCAGGCGGAACCAGACCGGCCAGTGGCGGTAGCCGTCGGCCCACGCCTCGGCCTTGACCTGCCGGGCCTCGCGGAACCGGCCGTCGTGGATCAGCGCCTTGGTCAGCGTCTCCAGGTGGTGGTCGAACTGGTAGTCGTCCTTCGGCTTGAGGGTGTACTCGTGGTGGTACTGCCGCTCCAGCTCGGCCGCCCGCCACGAGCGGTCGGCGGTGTGGTCCCACCGCCCCAGCCGCATGGCCAGGTGGGCCTGCATGTGCCAGGCGTGCGGGATGCCGGGCGACGACTTGATGTACCCCTCGGCGTGGGGCCAGCCCAGGGCCGGCCGCTTCGTCCCCTCGTAGATGTGAATCAGCTCGTGGTGGGCGCCGGGGTGGAGCGGGTTGATGCGGAGCAGGGCCTTGTAGAACGGGATTTCGGGCATTCGGCCGTCGCCGCTCTGCGGGCCGGGCTTGCCGTCGCCGGCCAGCTTGGCCCGGGCGAACCACGCCTCCTCGTCGTCCTCGTACAGCGCGATCAGCTCGTCGAGCGTCCGGACGGCGGCCCGGCGGCGGTCCTCGTCCTTCGTCAGCTTGTCGTCCAGCCCCTTGAGCTGGAGGCGGGCGGTGATCAGCCGCCGCTCGCGGTCGCTGGCCTTCGGCAGAAGGGCCTGCGCCTTCCGCAGCGCGTCCATGTGAATGCCGCCCTTCCACTCCTCGAGCGCCCGGCTCAGGCCCCACCAGGCCATCGGGCAGTCGGGGTCATATCGGGCGGCCGTCTCGAACGACCGGGCGGCCTCCATCCACACGTACGAGTAGAAGTAGCCGAGCCCCTGGTCGAAGTGGGCCTGGCACTCCGGCGAGCGGGTGGCGATCCGGTAGGTGAGCACACACTGGTTGGGCCGCACCTTCGCCGGCGGCAGTTTGCACAGCGGCAGCTGCTCGTCGGGTTTCTCCGCCGCAGCGGCCGGAGCCAGGACGAGGGCGACGACGACGGTGGCGGCGGTGCGGGTGTGCGGCATGGCGGGGGACTCGGGGGCGCAAGCGGCGGCGTGACCGTTATTGTGCCCGGATCGGGACCGGGAATCCAGGGGCAACCGGCGTTGCCGGCCGGCGGCGTCCGTGGTGGAATGACGGCGGTCCCGGCAACCGCCTCGGAGTTCGCCATGCCCGCGATCGTTCTCGCCGAAGACGCCGTCATCCCGGCCGGGGTGGTGGACCACGCTTCATTTTGCGAATGGGCCCTGTCCGACGACTTCCCACAGCGGGGCCGGTTCGGGTTTTTCAACGACAGCGTCTGGGTGAGTTTCGAGATGGAAACCGAGAATCACAACTGGATCAAGACGATCATCACCATGTCGTTGACGACCCTCATCCTCGCCAAGAAGCTTGGCCGGTTCTACAGCGACCGCATGATGTTCAGCCACCCCGCGACCGGACTGGCGACGGAGCCGGACGGCATGTTCGTCTCGACCGCCGCCCGCCGGTCGGGACAGGTCACCGTGCGCGGCGGCCGGGCGGACCTGGGCGGGGCGGTGATTCTGGAAGGCACCCCCGACATGGTCCTCGAAGTCGTCAGCCCCGGCTCGGTAACGAAGGACACGGTGGACCTGGTGGACGCCTACTGGCGGGCCGGCATTCCCGAATACTGGCTCGTGGACCCGCGGGGCGGCGGCCCGCCGCAGTTCACCCTCTATGCCCACGCCGCCCGCGGCTACAAGGCCGTGCGGCCGGCCGGCGGCTGGCGGAAGTCGGCGGTGTTCGGCGTCGCCGTCCGCCTCACGTCTTCGACCGACGATCTGGGCCTGCCCACCTACGCCCTGGAAACCCGCTGACCCCGGGCGGCCGGTATAATCCGGTCATGCCGACCGCCCCGCCAGTCGCGCCGCCGTGGGTGGCGCCCCGGGCCGCCTACGTCCACGTCCCGTTCTGCGCCCACCACTGCGGCTACTGCGACTTCGCCGTCGCCACCGGGGCGGATGACCGCATCGACGCATACGTGGCGGCGGTCGAGCGCGAGCTGGAACTGCTCCTCGGCGAGCCGCGGGCGGTCGAGACGATCTTCGTCGGCGGGGGGACGCCGACGTATTTGACCGCGGGGCAGCTCGACCGACTCCTCTCCGTCATCAACCACTGGTTACCACTCCAAGCCCACCCGCGGCGGCGGGTGGGCGAGATTACCCACCCGCCGCCGCGGGTGGGCTTCGAGGGCGTCGAGTTTTCGATCGAGTCCACCCCCGACAGCCTCACCGCCGACAAGGTCGCCGTCCTCGCCGACCACGGCGTCACCCGCGTCAGCGTCGGCGTCCAGTCGTTCGACCCGCGGGCGCTCGCCGTTCTGGAGCGGGTCCACGCGCCGGCCGACGTGCCGCGGGCCGTGGACTGCGTCCGCCGCCGCGTCGACAACGTCTCGCTCGACCTGATCTTCGGCGTCCCCGGCCAGTCGCTTGCCGATTGGGACGCCGACCTGAAGCGCGCCCTGGAACTGAACCCCGACCACATCTCGACCTACGGCCTGACCTACGAGACGGGCACCCGCCTGTGGAAGCAGCGGCGGCGCGGCCTCGTCACCGCGCTCGACGAGGACGCCGAGCTGGCCCTGTACCTGCACGCCCTCGACACGCTGGCCGCGGCCGGCTACCGGCGGTACGAGGTGTCCAACCATGCCCGGCCCGGCCGCGACTGCCGGCACAACCAGACGTACTGGGCCAACTGGGCCTACTTCGGCTTCGGCGTCGGGGCGGCCCGGTACGTCGGCGGCACCCGCGAACTCAACACCCGCAGCCTGCCGACGTACCTCGACCGCATCGCCGCCGGCCGGCCGGCGGCGTTTCAGAGCGAGACGCTCGGGCCGGGGGAGCGGGCCCGGGAGACGATCTCGACGCAGCTCCGGCGGGCGGAAGGGATCAGCCGCGACCAGTTCCGGGAACAGACCGGCTACGACCTCGACGCGCTGGCCGGGCCGAAGGTGCGGCGGCACGTGGCCACCGGCTTGCTCGCCGACGATGGCCGGTCCGTCGCGCTGACCCGGGCCGGGGTGTGCGTCGCCGATTCGCTGATCGCGGATCTGATGTGATAGCCGCTTGCGGCTATGCGAGCAACGACCCGCGTAGCCGCAAGCGGCAAAGCGCCAGCAGAATCCGTATAATAAGCGCTCATCGCAGGGCGGCGAACGGCGAATGTTAAACCGTCCGGCCTGTAGGAGCACGTCGGCCGATCGCGGCAGAGATTTTGCTCCCTCCGTGGGCTGAGGAGACAGGGACGTTGGGTAAAGTTGGGAATCGGCTCGGAGCCGACAAGCCCAGGTCACCCCGGCGGGTGGGGCCGGTCGTTCGGACCGGCAACGAATTCGCACCCGCCGGCGGTTGGGTCTGAGTTTCACCGCGAGGATCGCGCCGTGTGCGGAATTGCCGGGGTGGTCGATCTGGCCGGCCGAAGAGCCGCCGACCCGCTCCGCGGGTACCCCGCGGACATGCTGGCGGCGATGGCGGCCGCGCTGTACCACCGCGGCCCCGACGAGGACGGCTTCCTCCGCCAGGACGGCGTCGCCCTGGCCAACCGCCGGCTGAGCATCGTCGGCCTCGGCGACGGCCGGCAGCCCATCTCCAACGAAGACCAGACGGTCTGGGTCGTCTTCAACGGCGAGCTGTTCGACTACCCCGAGCAGAAGGCGGCCCTGGAGGCGAAGGGCCACCATTTCCGCACCCACACCGACACCGAGCTGCTGCCGCACCTCTGGGAAGAGTACGGCGACGGCATGTTCGACCACGTCCGCGGCCAGTTCGCCTTCTGCCTCTGGGACACCCGGCAAAACGTCCTCGTCCTGGCCCGCGACCGCGTCGGCATCTGTCCGCTCTTCTACACGGTGAGGCGGGACGGCGACGGCTGGCAGCTCCTGTTCGCTTCTGAAATCAAAGGGCTGTTCGCCTCCGGCGTGGTCCCGGCCCGGCCGGACCGGCGGGGCCTCAACCACGTCTTCACCTTCTTCGCCGCCCCCGGCCCGGTCACCTGCTTCGACGGCATCCGCCTACTCTTGCCCGGCCAGTACGTCCGCCTCCGGCTCGGCCCGGACACCCGTCCCGAGGACGTCAAGCCGCGGTTCTACTGGCAGATCGACTTCCCCGACCGCGGCCACGAGGAGGACGGCGACGCCAAGCAGATCGTGGACCGCTTCGAGTCCGTGCTCATGACGGCGGTCGAGAAGCGGCTGCGGGCCGACGTGCCGGTCGTGTCGTACCTGTCCGGCGGCGTCGATTCCAGCCAGGTCGTGGTGATGGCGTCGAAGGCGCTGGGCCGGGCGATCCCGACCTTCACCATCGCCGTCCAGGAGGAGCGGTTCAACGAGGAGGCGGCGGCCCGGCAGGTGGCCAGGCAAGTCGGCAGCGAGTCAGTCGTGGTCCCGTTCGGCGGGCCGGACATCCTGGCCGTCTACCCGGAGCTGATCCGCACGGCCGAGGTCCCGGTCATCGACACCGCCTGCGCGGCGCTGATGGAGCTGGCCAAGTCGGTCCACGCCCACGGGTTCAAGGTGGCGCTGACCGGCGAAGGCTCCGACGAATTCCTGGCCGGCTACCCGTGGTTCAAGCTGCACCGGGTCCTGAGCGCGTTCGACGTCATCCCGGGCCTGTCGCTGTCGCAGCGGGTCCGCCGCGGGGTGCTGCGGCTGGCCGGGCTGCCGCGGTTCCCGTGGGCCATCGGCAAGCGGAACGCGGCCGCCGTCGGCGGGTACAACGCTTGGCTGGACGTGTACGGTATGATGAGCTTGGCCCGGCTCATGTTCTATTCGGACGAGATGCGGGCCGCCGTCGGCGACCACGTCCCGTACGAGGACCTCGAGCTCGATACCGCCCGCATGGCCCGCTGGCACCCGCTCAACCGCGCGTTGGCCGTCGGCGCCCGCGTCATGCTCGCCGGCATGTTGCTTTCGTCCAAGGGCGACCGGGTGGCGATGCACTCGTCCGTCGAAACCCGCTACCCGTTCCTGGACGAAGACGTCATCGCCTTCCTGGCCCGGCTGCACCCGCGGTGGAAGTTGCACCGGCTGACGGACAAGTACGTCCTCCGCCTACTCGCCCAGCGATGGCTGCCGAAGGAGATCGCGTGGCGGAAGAAGGCGATGTTCCGGGCGCCGATGGACGCGTTCCACCTGGACAACGCCCCGCCGTTCATCGACCAGCTGTTGAGCGACGAGTCGCTCCGCAGGACGGGCTACTTCGACCCGGCGGCCGTCCGGCACTGGCGGGACAAGGTCACGACGATGCGGCCCGGGTCGGCGACGCGGACGGCCGTGGAGATGGGCCTGGTCGGCGTGACGGCGACGCAGCTGTGGCATCAGGTGTTCATCGATTCGACCCTGGCGGACTTGGACGCCCGTAGGGTGGGTCGAACGAGCGGAGCGAGTGAGGCCCACCG
>DASXAN010000766.1:0-1534 GCA_036406755.1 Gemmataceae bacterium | reverse complement strand
TCTGCCTCCCGGTCTGGGCCGGCGCCTCCGCGCTGTCCGCCTCGGCCGCCTCCTGCGCCTCGCCGCCGTGCTCGGCGTCGCCTGCCCGTCCCTTGGCGCGGGAGCGGCGGCGGCGGCGCTTGCCCCCGCCCTCGTGCTCGGCTTCGCCGTCCTCGGCCGCCGCGTCGCCGCCGCCCGCCGGGACGCTGGTGCTCGCCGGGGCACTGGTGCGGGGGCTGGCGGTCGGGGCCGCCACCTCGGCCGGTGGCTGGAATATCACCTGCGGCGGCTGGAACGTCGCCGCCGGGACGCCGGCCGCAGCTGGCGTCTCGAACGGCGCGGACACCGGTGCCGCCGCAGCCTGCTCGGCCACGGCCGGCGCGGCCGCAGCCCGCCGGCTGCGGCGGGCGCGGCCACCGCCGTCCGCCGTGGCCGCCGTGGCCGCACCGTCGCCGGTGCCGCCGGCCGCAGTTCCGCCGACCTGGGTCCCGCCAGAATCGGTCCCGCCAGATCCGGTCCCGCCAGATCCGGTCCCGCCAGATCCGGTCCCGCCAGATCCGGTCCCGCCAGATCCGGTTCCGCCAGATCCGGTTCCGCCAGAATCGGTGGCCGGCCCCGCGGCGGCGGCCTTGGCCGCCTTGGCCGTCTTGGCCGAGGTGCGGCGGGTGCGCCGCGCCGGGCGCTTGGCGGTCTCGCCGTCGCCGGTTCCCGCCGCTGGCGGCGTGCTCTCCCCGGCGGCCGGCGGGTCACCCGCGGGCGGGCCGCCCTGGGCCGCACCCCGCGGCGCACCGCCGACTGCGGCGGAATCTCCGGATGTACCGGAACCGCCGCCTCCGCCAGGCGCTGGCTGGCCTAGGCCGGGTGAGTCCTTCTCGCCCGGCTTCTCACTGTCTTGTCCTCTGTCGTTCAGCTCGCTCTCGAGCATCCGGGCTATCTCCCGTCAAGCTCCCGGGCGCGGTGGCCCGCTCAGGGCCGTCCGCGCCGCGCAGGAGCTGGTTGCACGCACCTGCTGGCGGGGGACTCGCTTGCGCTGCGGTCCCCGCTCCGTGATGCGTTGTCTTCACTTGTTCACTGGGCACGCCTCGTCCTGGTGCCGGGCTAGGTCCGGCCACGGGGGATCCGGAGGGCCGCCCCTCCGGATGAGCACCCCGGGTGCCGGCGCCGCTGGCCACAGGCCAGCTGGCGAGCCGGGTCACCTCGTCGAGCGCGCCCTGCGCCAGCCGGGTCACCACTGGTGGTGACGGCGGCGCAAGACCGGCCACGCTGCGCAGCGCGGTCATAACGTCGTCAGGCCGCACGGCAGGTGTTACATGCCGAACAACCATTCGAAGTATCGCATTCCCGGCGCCGTCGCCGGGCAGGTCCGCCGGATCCAGGTCACCGGCTACGTGCTGGCCGACACCGTCAGCCGCAGCGGGGGATTCCGGGGCGCCGCCTTCCCAGGCAGACACCACAGCCCCCGGCGAGGCCGGCGAAAGGCGGCCAGCAGCCGCCGCGGCGCCAGCCGCACCGGGAGGTTCCGGGGGGTCGCCCCCCCGGGAAGACACTACGGGCC
>DASXAN010000765.1:0-4924 GCA_036406755.1 Gemmataceae bacterium | reverse complement strand
GGGTGCCGTTCTTCGTCCGCTGGCCGGCCGGCGGCGTGGGCGGCGGACGAAAGGTGGACGCGGCGAGCGCCCACATCGACGTGCTGCCGACGCTCGCGGCCGCCGGCGGCGTCGAGCCGCCGAAGGACCGGACGATCGACGGCGTCAACCTGCTGCCGCTGTGGCGCGGCGAGGCGAAGGTGCAGGCCGAGCGGACGCTGTTCTTCCAGTGGCACCGCGGCGACGCGCCGGAGAAGTTCCGGGCGTGCGCTGCCCGGGGGCCGCGGTACAAGCTGGTGCAGGCGGCCGGCGTCCAGGCAAACGCCCGCTACACGCCGAAGTTCGAGCTGTTCGACCTGACCGCCGACCCGTTCGAGCAGCACGACCTCGCCGATCAACACCCCGAGATCGTCGTCAAGTTGAAAGGCGAGTACGAGCACTGGTTCGCCGACGTGACGAAGGCCGGCTTCGACCCGCCGCGCATCCAACTCGGGACGCCGCACGAGAACCCGACCCGGCTGACGCGGCAGGACTGGCGCGGTCCGAAGGGCCAGGACTGGAACGGGACCGGCCAAGGCCACTGGGAGGTGACGCTGCCGGCCGGCGCGACGTTTGACGTGGCCGTGCGGCTGCGAGACGTCAAGGACGGCTCGATGGCTCACTTCCGCCTGGGCGGGGTGAGCGCGGCGGAGAAGGTCGCGGCCGGGGCGACGGCGGTGACGTTCCGCGGGCTGAAGCTGCCGACCGGCGACGCCCGGCTGGAGGCGTGGGTCGAGCGGGCCGGAGCCTCGGTCGGGGCGTGGGACGTGGAGGTGCGGCGGGTCCAGTAATCCCGGCCGCGGCGGGGCGGGTGCCCGAGCCGTTCACGCGCCCGCCGCGCGGCGGCGGCGCCACCAGCCCAGCCCGCCGACCGCCCCGCACGCCAGCAGGACGAACGCCGGCTCCGGGACCGGGGAGATCTGGATGACACCCGGGCCGGGGCCGGGGGCCGGGTACACCACCGCGTACGGGGCCGGCAGCGGCGTGCCCGTCAGGGCGAACTGGCCGCCGTTGTAGTTCCCGGTAAACGAGGCGATCGTGAACACGGTCGTTCCGTCGAACTGGGCGGTCGAGCCCTGCACGTTCAGCACCGCCCCCGGCGCGATGTTCAGGTCGCCGTTGACCGCCAGATTGTCGCTGGTGGTGGTGACCAGGTCGGCCTGGTAGGTGCCATTCAGGTTGACGACGGCCGGGGTGGTGCCCGACCCGACCGTCAGGGTGCCGACGGGGCTGAGGTTGGTGTTCGCGGCCGCTTGTTGACTCGAGAAGTTTGAGTAGCCCGGGGTCAGTCCGCCGTTGATCGTGACCGAGTTGCCGGCGGCCGGCGCGACGAAGCCGACCCCTCCGAGGGCTCCGCCCGGGGCGACGGTGACGCTGCCAGTGCCCGTGGCCGACCCGGCGGTGTTGCCGGTCATGAGCAGGCCCTCTTGGACGGTCGTGCCGCCGGAGTAGGTGTTGCTATTGCCCGTCAGCAGCAGGTTGCCAGTGCCGGTTTTGGTCAGACCGCCGACGCCGGACACGACGCCGCTCAGCTTCAAGGTCGTGCGACGGGTGATGTCGACGTCGTTGACCGGCGTGATCTGAGTCGTGGATGCCAGGTTGACGTTGGTCGTCCAGTTTGTGAACGGCCCGCCGGTCGTGCCGCCGGCCTGGTCCACGAGACGGAACGCCCCGCCGTCGCCGTAGCCGGTGCCGTTGAGTGTGAGCGTCGTGCCGCCGGCGGTGGACAGCCGGAAGGTCGTGCCGGTGTTTGCCGCCGCGGCGTTGTCGTTGATCCGGAACGTCGCCCCGGCCGCGACGGTCATCCCGGTGGTCGCTTGGAGGGAACTGTTCGTCAGGTTGAGCGTGCCGGCGTTGAGCTGGATGGTGCCGGTAAAGTTCGGTGAGTTGTTCGTGCCAATGGAAAGGATCCCGGTGCCGGTCTTGGTCAGCGTGCCCGTGCCGATCAGGCCGACGCCGTTGCGGGTCACGTTAACGCTGGACGGGGTGTCGATGGTGCCCCCGGCGGCGCCGATCGTCCAGTTGTAGTTGCCGGCGAAGCTGTACGTCACCAGGGGCCGCAGGGTGCCGCCGTTGAAGTTCAGGGCGGACGTCGTCGCCGCCGGGCCGAAGTTGGCGGCCGCGTAACTCTCGATCACTCCGCCGTTCAGGTCGGTCCCGCCGGTGAACGTGTTAGTACCACCGAGGGTCAGAGTGCCGGCGCCGGTCTTGACCAGGTGGACGCCGCCACTGAGGACGCCGAAGTAGGCGCTGCCGGCGTCGCCATTACCGACCGTCAGGGTGCCGGCCCCGGTGGCCGCCGACGTAACCGCGCCGCCGCCGTTCAGGGTCCGCAGCGACAGGCTCTGGGTGCCCAGGGCGAGCGTCGCCGTGCCGCCGGCCGTCCCCTGGACGTAGACCGCCCCGGCGTTCGGCCCGGCGGTGAAGTCCGGGATGGCCCCGGCCACGTTCAGGGTCACGGTGCCGGCGTTGATGTTGGTCGGGCCGGTGTAGGTGTTGGCCGCGTTCAGGATCAGGTTGCCGGTGCCGGCCTTGGTCAGCCCGGTCGGGGCGCCGTTGTCGGCGATGACGGCCGAGACGGTCAGCCCGGTGGTGTTCTGGGAGACCAGCACGAGGTCCGGCCGGCCGTCGGCGTTGAGGGCCGCGTTGCCGGCCGTCAGCGTGCCGTTGGTGATCGACGCCGCGGCCGCGGTCGCGGCGAGGATGCCGCCGCCGTTGACCGTCAGGGTGTTGCCGCCCAGGTCGAGCGCCTGGGTGCTGGCGAACTTGACGGTGTTGACCGCCCGGCTGGCGGTCAGGGCCGGCGGCGCGCCGGTGATTTGCACGTGGTCGGTGGCCGCCGCCGCGTTCAGGTCGTCGTTGTTGACGTACCCGGCGAACGGGGCGACGGTGCCGCCGCCGGCCGGGACGGCCGCCCAGTCGTCGCCCTTGACCGCCCACCCGCCGAGGATGCCGTTGTTCAATTGCCCGGCCGAGACGTTCGGCAGCACGACGCTGGTGCCGGCCGTGGTCGGGAACGTGAGGGTGGCCCCGGACGCCCGGCCGCCCAGGCTGGGGATGGTCGCCGAGCCGAACGTCAGCGTGTTGGTCAACGTGCCGCTCACGGACTGCGTGAACACCGCCCCGCCGCCGGCGACGGTGAGCGTGCCCATCGTCTCGGACACGGCGGTGTTCGCCGGGGCGGACAGGTTCAGGTTGCCGCCCAGGGTGATCGGCGTCCCGTCCGGGACGCGGTCCATCTGGATGTTGGTGTTCAGGCTCAGTTGGCCGCCGTTGGCCACGGTGATGGCCGACGTCTGGAGCGACCCGTGGCTGACGCCGACGACGCTGGAGACGTTCAGCGCCCCGCCCAGGATGACGGTCGGGCCGGTGTACGTTTGGGCCTGCTGGATCGCCTGGGTGGCCGGGCCGATCTTGGTCAGCCCGCCGGTGCCGCTAATGACGCCGGCGAAGCTGGTCCCGGCGTTGGTGCCGCCGACGGTCAGGGTGGCCGACCCGAGGGTGATGAAGGCGTTGTTGCCGTGGCCGGCGCTGGCCAGGCTGCCGACCGTTTGGTTCAGGTTGTTCAGGTCCAGCGTCGCCCCCGGGGCGATGGTGAAGTCGCTCTGGGCCGGCAGGCTGTTGGCCGCGCTGGGCCGCAGGGTGCCGCCGAGGATGTTCGTGTCCCCGCCGTAGAGGGTGGTGGCCGGCAGGGTGAGCGGGCCCGGCCCGGTCTTCGTCAGCCCGTTCTGCTCGACGGCGATCGGGCTGGTTAACACCAGCCCGCCGGTATTCGGCACGTGGATCAGGGCCAGGTTCTGGTACGTGGCCAGGAAGTCGAACCCGCCGAGGGTGACCGGGGCGGTGCCGGTCACCAGGATGGCGTTGCTGGTCGGCTGGAGGGCCGTGCCGGCGGTGCCGGTGACGGCGAACCCGCCGCCGGTGCTGTTGTCGATCGCCAGGGTGTTGATCGTCTTGCCGACCAGGCCGGTGGCGGCGGCGGTGACGCGGGCGTTGTCGAGCGGCCCGGCGGCGGCGTAAGGGGCGTACTCGGTGGCGACGTTGACCGGGCGGACGCCGTTGACGTCGTAGGTGGCGAAGGTGGTGCCGAACCCGGCCGGGTTGGTGTCGGCGACGGCGAACGGCAGGATGCTGGCGCGCGGGGTGCCGGCCACGCCGCCACCGACAAGCAGCGTCGCCGGGGCGGCGGTGACGAACACGTTGGCCACGCCCGGCCCCGGGGCGGCCCCGAGGTTCTGGCCGCGGACCAGCACGGCGCTGCCGGCGTTGCGGGTCAGGCCGGCGAAGGTGATTGAGGCCTGGGACCCGCCGGCGTCCACGGTCACGGTGCTGCCGGTGTTCGCGCCCAGGGTGATGGCCCCGAATGACTGGCTCGACGTCCCGGATGCCGCCCCGCGGAGGGCGATCTCGCCGCCGTTGGACGTGACCGTCACGACCGAGTTGACCCGGTTGTTGATGTTGGCCGCACCGGTGTTGTCGAGGATGAGCCGGGCCCCGGCGCCGAGGGTGAACGCCCCGGTGGTGCCGGCGAGGGTGCC
Source organism: Gemmataceae bacterium (assembly GCA_036406755.1). Lineage (GTDB taxonomy): Bacteria > Planctomycetota > Planctomycetia > Gemmatales > Gemmataceae > DASXAN01. The sequence goes on along the minus strand of DASXAN010000765.1, from coordinate 368 downwards.
GTTGTCCACCAGCCGGATGCTGCCGCCGTTGATGGTCGTCGCGCCGGTGTAGTTGTTGGCCCCGGTGACGACGTAGTTGCTGTTGTTGTTCTTGGCGAGGGTGGTGATGGTGTTGGTCAGGGTCCCGGCCCACGTCTGGTCCACCGCCCCGACCAACGTCAGGCTGACGGCCGTGCCGGTGGACTGAATGGTGCCGCCGCCGGCGATGCCGCCGAACGTCTCGCCGTTGGCGGCGAAGTCGAACGTCGCCCCGGGGGCGACGGTCAGGGTGGTGATGTTCTCGAACAGGTCGCCGCCGGTGGCGCCGGCGAAGGTCACGAGGCCGGCGCTGACGGTGACGTTGCCGGTGAAGCTGGTCCCGCTGGCCG
>DASXAN010000764.1:0-4384 GCA_036406755.1 Gemmataceae bacterium | reverse complement strand
CCCCGCCTGTACTGCCGCTCCCAGCGCCACGCACAGGTCGGGGTTGACCTCGGAGTGGGCTGGCTGGCCGAGCCGGTCTTCCAGCATCTGGGTGACGCGCGGTGTTCGCGTTGCCCCGCCAACCAGAACGACGCGATCGATCTGTGCCGCCACAATTCGGGCGTCGTCGAGGGCGCGCTGCACGCAGTCCATGGTGCGGTCGATCAGCGGGCGGACCAGGGCCTCGTACTCCTCCCGGCTGATCTCGTGCGTCAGGTGCAGGCTCAGGCCGTTCTTGTCGGCGATGAACTCCTCCTCGACCCGGGCGAATGGGTGGTCGCTGAGCTGCCGCTTGGCCGCCTCGACGGCCCGCAACAGCCGGGCCTTGGCGACGCGGTTGTGCCGCAGGTCGATGCCGTGCTCGTCGGCGAACCGGTCGCAGACGAGCGTCAGCAGCAGGTCGTCGAAGTCGTCGCCGCCGAGGTGGGTGTCGCCGTGGGAGGCGAGCACTTCCACGACGCCGCCTTCGGCCGCGACCACGGACACGTCGAACGTGCCGCCGCCGAGGTCGTAGACGAGCACCCGCCGCAGGTCCCGCCCGCCGGGATCGTAGGCCAGGGCCGCGGCCGTCGGCTCGTTGAGGATGCGGACGACCTCCAGCCCGGCCAGCTCGCCGGCCTCGCGGGTGGCCTGCCGCTGGGCGTCGTTGAAGTAGGCCGGGACGGTGATGACCGCCTTGGTCACCGTGCCGCCGATCTGGCGGGCGGCCCGGTCGCGGAGCGTCCGCAGGATCATGGCGGAGACCTCCTGCGGCCGGTACGACTGGTCGCCGAGCGGCACGGTCACGTCCTCGCCCATCCGCCGCTTGATCGACCGGACGGTGCGCTCGGGGGCCAGCACGAACTGGTTGCGGGCGGCGTGGCCGACGAGCAACCGGCCGTCGGCGGCGAGGCCGACGACGGACGGGAGGATGGGGTCGCCGTCCTCGGCGAGGACGGCCGGGGTGCCGTTGCGGGCGGCGGCGACCTCGCTGTTGGTGGTGCCCAGGTCGATGCCGACGATCAGGTCGCTCATGGCAGTCCTACCAAGAGGGAGCGGCCCGCCCCGCGCCCCGGAGGGGCGAGGCGGGCCGGGGGTGTTGGGCATGGTACACGCGCGGGCCGGCGGCAGGAAGGGTGGCGGGTACGGCGGCCGCCTCACGGGTGGCGGGGCGGTGACGTGCCGGATCGCCGCGGGGCGAAGAAGTCGTTGGCCCACGACGGATCGACCTTGCCGGCGAGGACGACGGTCCCGAACGTGTAGCCCTGCTCGCCGCCGTGGAAGGCCACCCGGCCCACCTTGACGCTCGCCGACTTGCCGAGCTTCTGCGACCCGAACGTGAGCGTCACCAGCCCGTCGCCGGCGGCCAGCCCGATCCTGGTCGCGCCCTTCTGCTGGTCCTTCGGCATGACGGCGGAGAGTTTCTTCTCGCCGGCGATCTCGAGGTAGAGCGTGTGGGCCGTACTGCCGCCGATCGACGCCGTGACGCCCGGGCTCGACAGGAACACGCCCTTGCGGGGCGGAGCGCCGAGGACGGCCGTGAGGGTGAGGGTCTTGAACTGGACGACGTGGGTCAGCTTAACCCCGGGCTCAAGGACGAGCGTCCGGTTGACGTGTTTGGGCTTGCCGGTGTCGGGCGTGAAGTCCTGAAGCTGGTCGGCGGTGGCGAAGTCGTACGTCAGCGTCAGCTCGCCCGACTTGGGGTCAAAGGTCGCCTTCGCCTTCAACTTGTCCCGCAGCGCCGCCGGGGTCAGCACGTCGGCGAGCGGGCGGGCGTGACCGCCGGCGTCCGGCGGCTTCGACGACGGCAGGTTGTCGGCCCCGGCCGGCGGCGCCGGGGCCGCGGCCGCCCACAGGGCGACGGCGAGTCCGACCGCCACGACCTGCGGCCGGAGGGTGTCAGCAGTCGGGCCGTCGGCCGGTGACATGGCGGTGACGTTCGGGCGGGCGACGCGCGGCCAGTGTAACCGACCGGGCGGCCGAACGCCAGCGGCTGCCGGCGGGCCGGGGCGGGATTCATTCATTCAGTTTTGGGGTGGGTATTTTGAACGAATCGCAACCCGTGAACGAATTCAGGTCTGGGCGTAAGGCAAGCGGCCGAGATGGTCGGTTGCTGGGCGAAATGAGTGCGCAATTGAGTCTGGCCGGGTGCCACCCACCCGGTCGCAGAATCATGTAACGCCACCGGAATCAATTGGTGGCGGCGCCTAAGTCATTTGACGAACTCCGGATAATTTGTCCGGACGCCACCGGAATCAACCGCCCTCTAGGTCGATTTGGACCGATTTTGCCGGGTGGGTTGTCCCAAATCAGGATTTCCGCCACGGATCGGCTCGCCGGCGCACGCCGCGGTTGCCGAGAGCACCCGAAGACTCTGCACGGGGGCCACGGATGCGCTGGAACCAGTTTCTGGTCGAAGATGCCCGCAAGCTGGGCGGCCTTCTCGGCGACGAACCGGTCATCGACGTGACCGTGACATCGCCGCCATATTGGGACCTGAAGAACTATGGGACCGAGAATCAGATCGGCTACCGGCAGACCCTCGACCAATACCTAACCGATCTGGTGACGGTATTCTCGGCCGTCTGGCGGTGCACGAAGGCAACGGGCTCCTTATGGCTCGTAATGAAGTCCTTGAAAAAGGACGGCGTACTGCACATGCTGCCGTTCCAGCTCGCCGACCGGCTGACCGCCCATCCGAAACATGCCTGGCACCTGCAAGACGTCCTCATCTGGCACAAGCCGCACACGCTGCCCTGGTCCCGCAAGGAAAAGCTCCAGGACAACTTTGAGTACATCCTCTGTCTGAGCAAGTCCCGCAAGTTCAAGCTCGACATTGAGGCCTTGCGGTCGCCGCAGGGGATCACGAACTGGTGGGTAAAGTACCCCGAGCGGTATCACCCCCGCGGCAAGGCCCTGAGTAACGTCTGGGAGATCGCTATCCCGACGCAAGGATCCTGGGGCAACGGGGACTTAGACCACTTCTGCCCGCTGCCCCCGGAACTCGTCAAACGGGTCATCCTGCTCTCAACCAAGAAGGGCGGCATGGTCTGCGACCCCTTCGCCGGCACAGGCACGACCGTGCTGGCCGCCGAGGAGCTAGGCCGGCGGTGGCTTGCCCTGGATGTCAATCCGCGGTTCCGGGACATGTTCCGCCGCCGCAAGCAGGAACGGGCCGATCCCGTCCGCCGTAACGGCGTTGCTTCGCTGGCCGACGCGAACCTACGGCTCAGACAGTTGAAGTTCGCTATCGTGCTCTACAAGCGGATGACCCCCGGACTACGGCTGACCGCCGAACAGGTGCCGCTCCTAGCTGTCCTAGGGGGCAAATCGCAACGAACGGCGGCCCCATTTTGGGTGACCGGCTGCCGGGTCGTCGTCGCCATCGCCGATAAGCACTACCGGGCCAAGAAGAGGGTCATCGCCGACGCCGCGGCCGCATTGTGCGACAAGCCGCCCCTGAGCAAGTTCCAGGTGGACGCGACCGTGGAAGTCACCCGTCACTCGGATGCGGTCGCAGTACTGGCTGGCAAGAAGCTCTTCCTCTACAGCGGCGGGGCCTTCTGGCACCACGCGTCGACCGTGAGCGACGTCGCCGCCCTAGAGCCGCGGTCAGGCATTCCGCCGGTCGTCTCCGACGTTTGCGTCACCGAGCGGCCGGCATATTAGCGACCCAGAACACCCACCGTACGCCGTCGGCAGGCTCTTCTACTTGGTACGGCCTATAGCAGGGCCTCCGTGAACGTCGGGTACTCCTTGTAGTACCGCTGGTAGGCGTCCAGGAACCCGTCCTCCAGCTCGAAGGCCAAGTTGTCGTCACGTAGGTCCGGACCGATCCTCTTGTCGAGCCACTGCTTTTCCCGAAACGTCAGCGGCGGAACGGATATCCGCATGGGAGCGGGACCCCGTTCGACGAACCGGTGGTCGAGTATGCCGCAGGTCTCGATGTTCGCCGTACACTCGGCATCGGCCACTACGCCACCGACGGTCAGCATCGGGGCACCGTCCCGGTAGAGGTAGTTGAAGAGCTGGACGTACTGCAAGCCTTCACGAGCGGCGAGCGTTCGGGCGATCTGGGCGGTAACCACCTCCTGGAAAAGATCGGTCACGCCGTTGGCGGTCAGGCTATTCGCGTTGATCGGGTCTTTGGCGAACTGGCCAAACCACTCCCGGTAGCGACCGATCAGGTACTTCTCCCGATCCTTGGCAGACATCTCGCTCAGCTCGTACTCCGACCCGGCGATCCGCGGCCGTGCGTCAACGGTCACAATGAAGATGCTTCCCGGTGCCAGACGGCTGACGCAACCGTCGATGTCCCGGAGCATCTCGTCGTCCAGAGCTCGGTCATAGTCAAGCCACACGAGGT
>DASXAN010000763.1:0-13275 GCA_036406755.1 Gemmataceae bacterium | reverse complement strand
GGCTGAGCGTGCTCCAGCGGCTGGACGCCGAGTTGAAGCGCCGCGGCGACCTGTTCCGCGCCGCCGGGGTACAGGACGTGGCGGCGTACCGCGACAAGATGCAAAGTCAACAAAGAAGCCCACCCGCGGCGGCGGGTGGGGAGGACGGCCCACCCGCCGCCGCGGGTGGGCTTGGGACGCTTCCCCGCATCCTTCTCGTCGTCGATGAGTTTCAGGAGTTCTTCGTCGAAGACGACAAACTCTCCCAGGAGGCCGCACTGTTGCTCGACCGCCTGGTCCGCCAGGGCCGCGCGTTCGGACTGCACGTCCTCCTCGGCTCACAGACCCTGGGCGGAGCATATTCCCTCGCCCGGAGCACGATCGACCAGATGGCCGTGCGAATCGCCTTGCAATGCAGCGAGGCGGATGCGAACCTGATCCTGAGCAAGGACAACAACGCCGCCCGGCTGCTGAGTCGCCCCGGCGAGGCGATCTACAACGACGCCAACGGGCTGTTGGAGGGCAACGACGTCTTCCAGGTCGTCTGGCTGCCGGAGTCGCGGCGGGAGGTGTACCTGGGCCGGCTGCAACAGTTGGCCCGGGAGCGGCACTGGTCGCCGCCCGGGCCGACGATCGTGTTCGAGGGCAACAACCCGGCCGACGTCGAATCGAACCACCTGCTCCGGCGTCTGTTGGAGGACGGCCCGGCGGGCGGCGGGGTTCATCCCCGCCGAGATCGGACGGCCTGGCTGGGCGACGCGCTGGCGATCAAGGACCCGACGGTGGCCGTTTTCCGCCGGCAGAGCGGCAGCAGCCTGCTGGTCCTCGGCCAGCAGCCGGAGCCGGCCCGGGCGGTACTGGCGGCCGCGGCCGTGGCCCTGGCCGCCCAGGACGTGCGGGGCGAGGAGAACGGCACTCCGGCCCCGCCGGTGACGGTGCTGGACGGCTCGCCGGCTGACGACCCGCACGCCGGCTACTTCGCCCGGCTGGCGGCGACCTTCCCGGACCACGTCCGCATGGCGTCGCTGCGGGAGAAGCCGAACGGCCTGGACCGGTTGGCGGAGGAGTTGGAGCGGCGGCAGCGGGACCCGCACCAGGTTTACAGCCCGCTGTTTCTGGTGGTTTACGGGTTACACCGGTTCCGGGACCTGCGGAAGGCGGAGGACGATTTCGGGTTCGGCCGACGGGGCGAGGAGAAGGCCGTCACGCCGGCGGAACGGTTCGCCGAGCTGGTGCGGGAAGGCCCGGCGATGGGCATTCACCTGCTCGTCTGGTGCGACTCGCTGGCTAACGCCCAGCGGGCGCTGGACCGTTCGGGTTTACGGGAATTCGACATGCGGGTACTCTTCCAGATGGGCGTGGCCGACTCGAGTACGCTCATCGATTCCCCGGCCGCCAGCCGACTCGGGCTGCACCGGGCGCTGTTTGCGAGTGAGGAGTTGAGCGCGCCAGAGAAGTTCCGGCCGTACCGGTTGCCGCCGGACGAATGGCTGACATGGGCGGCCAGCCGGTTGGCCCGGCCACGGGCGCTCAGCCCGGCCTGAAAGACCCGAACGCCCATTGCACTGATGGCAAGTGCCTCGTTGGCCCGGCCACGGGCGCTCAGCCCGGCCTGAAAGGGCTGAGTCGCTTTGGCCTCGACGGGAGGCGTCGCCCTCCTGAAAATAAGCCGTGCCCGGCGCACCGTTTGCACGATTGTGGCTGCCTTTCGGTTCTGACTCGTGACCCGATAGTTGTGGAGGCCATCATGGAAGTCCCCCCGAAGACGCCCGCTCCGGCGGGCGGCCCCTCGACCGTCGCCGCCGACGCCTACGAGCTATTCTGGGATTGCGTCGAAAACGACGCCCCGGTCGGGGACGAGCCGTCGCCGTCGGAAACCGCTCCGGCCGACGCCTACGGTCAGTTTTGGGAGCTGGCGGACATTTGAGCCGGGGATTCCCGGCCGCGAGATTTGAGGAGCATGGCGGCGGGTCGTCAGTCGGTCAAGACCCGGTCGCCGACCGGCCGGGCCGGCGTGCCGACGCACAACTTCCACGCCGGCAGGTCGGGTGAACACGCCCGATCGCGCGCCGACGACCGTCCCGGCCCCGACCCGCACGCCGGCGCCGACGAACACGTCCGCCGCCACCCACACGTCCTGCGGATCGCCGATTCGAGCCCGCCGACCGACTCGCCGGCGGCGAACCGGCTCGGACTCAACCGGGCCCTCGCCACCAACTACGAGTCGAGCGCGCCGGAGAAATTCCGGCCGTACCGCCTGCGGCCGTAAGAATGACTGGCGCGGGCGGCCGGCAATGTAGCCGGCCGCGGATTCTCCGTCCGGCCTGCGGAGGAAGGTTGATGGGTGATATGCCCACGGCATTACCCGCGGACCCACTTCGTGCCGGCCGGCGCCCAACGGCAGTTCTGGGAAATGACGGCCGCCTGAGCGGGCGGGATCATTCGCCCGTCGGAAGGCGGTCGGCGACGAGGATGCGGACCGGCACCTCGTCGGCGAACGCGGCGTCCGCAAACAGCCGGAGCGACCGCACGGGCCCTCCCGATCGGCCGTTGAACACCGCCCGCGCCTCGTCGAGCGTCCGCGGCAGATCGCCGACGAAGACCCCGGCGGGCGCACACTTCCACGCCAGCCCGTACGACGTCTCGCGCCCGTCCGCGTAGACCACCCGGGCCGTCGGCTTATAGACCTTGTAGGCCAGGTTGAGCAGCCGCCCTAACGGGGCCAGCCGGAAATCCGCCGCCAGGAATGTCAAGCCGCCGGTGGCCGGCACAGGGATCGTCTCGCCGAGCCGCACAAGCCGACGGTCGACGACCCGCAGCGGGCCGAAGGCCGGTCCGGTTCGGCGGACCAGAACCATCAAATCACCGGCCGGCGGGGTGTCGGCCGGCCGGTACCAGCGGAGAAGCTCGGCGGCGCACGCGGGGGCGATCGTAAACGGGTGGGCGTTGTCGGACAGGTGCTGGCCGTAGAAAACGGTCGGCACGCCGTTGGGGCCGAAGTTCCGGGCCGCGCGGGCGTCGATCTCCGGATCAAAGGCGCAGTAGCCGAGGAACCCGAACCGGGGCCGATACCCCAAGCCGTATCGCGCCGGGGCTTCGGTGTCGGTGGGGAAGCCGTCCGCCGGGCCCACGACGGCGGCCGGCAGTGCCGTCGGGGGCGTGGGCATCGATGCCGACGGGGCCGACGGCTCCGACGCCGTCACCGGCCGGGTGAAGTAGACGGGTGGGAACGCCGACGGATCGCCGCGGCCGTGCTGGGCCGCCCGCAGGGCGTCGCGGCTAGCCGTCCAGCGGACGGCCTGCCCGAGGAAGTGCGGACCGCTCGCCAGCGCCCGGCCGAGCCGGGCGGGCGGCCAATAGAGCGCCGCCGTCCCGAGGATCCCGGCCGTGAGCGCGGCCAGCACCGCCGCCCGTTCCAGCCGGTGCAGCGGCCAGTAGAGGGTCACGCCCGCCAGCGGCATGGCCATCAGGAACGCCTGCCACCAGTGCCTCGAGTCGGTGCGGACGGCGACCGACTTGTAGAGCACGAACGCCACCGGGGCCAGGATCGCCAATACGACGGCCACCTCTCGGCGGCGGACGGCGGCGACCGCCAGATAGACGGCCAAGACGACCAGTCCGACCGCGGCCACGACGACCGGGCCCGCCGGTCCCGGAACAGACACGTTGGACGAATAGCCCGAGGCGAACAGGTCGCTGACCCGGAAATACTCGGGGACGAGCCGCAAGCCGCCGCAAGCCACCCCGCCGACTGCGGCGGCCAGGGCGACGCCGGCCGTGGCCAGACCCGTGGCCCGCCACACCGCCGCCCGGTCTCGCGCGGTGATGAGGTCGCCGATCACCCACACCGCCACCGCCGAAGCGCAGGCGACGCCGATGTTGAACTTGACGAACAAGCCGAACGCCGTCAGCGCTACCGCGACCAGCGCCGGCCAAATGGACCGGCGGAGCCACGCGAGGGCGAGGAAATTGACGGTTGCGACGAGGACGAGTGCAGACCGTTCGAACGCCCCCTGCTCGAAGCCGAGACACAGGCCCGGCAGGGCCGACGCCGCCAGCAGGAGGAGAAAGGCCGGCCAGCTGGCGGGCCGGAGCAGGAGCAGGACGACCGACAGCCACCAGACGACGTGCAGGGTCAGTCGGACCGCCGTGCCGACCACGAGATTGTTGCCGACGTCCAACGGCAGCAGCGTGTACCCCAGGGGGCCGTAGGTGAACCCGACCTCGTCCCCCCAGGTCATGCCCCGCGCTGCGGCGACGTTGAGGCCGTACACCCACGGCTCGCTCGCCCACTCGGCCGTCGACACCCCGGCCGGCGGCGGGGCGGCCGCCGTCAGCCGGAACAGCGGCGGGAAGGTCAGGACGAACAACCCGGCGAGCAGCACCAGCCGCAACAGCCGCCCGCCACGGAGCGACCGAACGACCGCCCAGACGTACCACCGCAGGTAGTGAGGCAGCCACTTGCCCAACCGGAACCGGCTCTCGCCGGCCGTCCGGTCGGTCCAGACGGCCGGCACCTCCCGCACCCGCCCGCCGCCGAAGTGCGCCTTGGCCGTCAGCTCGAGGCCGAGGCAAAACCCGGCCGTGCTCTCGATCGGCGTGCGATCGAGGAAGGCCTTCGAGTAGGCCTTGAAGCTGTTGGTCGGGTCGTGGGTCGGCAGGCCGGTCAGCCAGTTGAGGGTCAGCCCGGCGGTCCGGCTGAGGAACTTCTTGAACCGCGGCCCGCCGACCTGCCGGCCGCCTTTCATGTAGCGGCTGGCGCAGACGACGTCCGCCCCGGCCTCGACCCGCTCGATCATGGCCCCGACTTGCGAGAAGTCGTCGGAGACGTCCGCCATCATGACGAGGACGACCGGCGCCGTCGCCGCCTTCATCCCGGCCTCGATCGCGTATCGGACGCCCTTGCCGAGCGTGTTCAGGACGTAACGGACGTGGTCCGGCTTCTGGTCGGCGGGCAATGCGTCGACGGCGGGGAGGGTGTTGTCGCCGGCGAAGTCGTAGCAGATCAGCAGTTCGTAGCCGGGCGGGAGCTCGGTCCGGGCCCGTCGGCAGTACTCGCCGATGACGGCGGCTTCGTTATAGACCGGGACTACGACCGAGTAGCGGAACGGCATCGGCGAGCCTATCGGGCCCGTTTGCGGCCACAGGTGAGAACGAACGTGCCGAACACCAGCCCCAGGCCGACCCGCTCCCACACCCAGTCGGCGACGTTGTAGGCGGACAGGGCGGCATTCAACCGCTTCGGCGCCACCTTGCGATACGGGATGTCCGACTGGCCCCGCTGCCGCAACCGGCTGAAGCCGGCGCGGCGGAAGGCCCGGGCGAGCGTCGTCGGCAACAGCGGGCGCTCGTTCGGGCTCACACCCTCGGGGATATACCCGGGGCTGGCCGGGTGGCGAAACAGCGCCATCGCCGGATGAAGCAGGTTGGGGTCGAAGGCGAACGCGACCCCGTCCGGCCGCAAGACTCGACGCGCCTCGCGAACGGCCCGCGGGAAGTCCGGGATGTGGTGCAACACGCTGCTGAAGGCGACGACGTCGAACGACTCGTCCATGAACGGCAGGTCGCACGCGTCGGCGACCTGCCACTCGTCGTGCGGGAAGGCCGTCCGCGCCATTTCGACGGCGGCGGGCGAAAGGTCGACGCCGAGGTAGCTTCCGACCGCGCCGGCATAGATGGCGTGGGAATGACCGGTCCCGCAGCCGATGTCCAGCAGCCTGGCATCGGGCCGCGGGTCGGCCATCTCCCGGAACCGCCGGGCGAGCGTCTCCCAGCCGCGGGCCGCGAACGGGTTGAAGTCGCCGTGGTCGGTGACGTAGCGGTCGAAGTACGCTTGCTCGCTGGCGGCGACGTCCGGCGGTTCGCCGGCGGTGTGCGTCATAACGGCCTCGGGATCAGATCCGGCCGAGCGCGATCTCGTCACGGACCCACGGGATGACCTCATCGAGCATCCCTTCCAGGGACGTGCCCGCCTCGAAGCCGAGCACTTCCTTCGCCTTCCGGGTGTCCGGGATCCGCATCTGCACGTCGTACGCCAGCGGCGGGTCGTGGACGAACCGCAGCGGCCGGGCCGGGCCGTGGACCTTCCGCCAGATGATCCCGGCCAACTCGCGGACGGTCGTGGACCGCGGGGTCGACAGGTTGAAGTCGTTGTTGCGGGCGGCCGGGTGGAACAGGCAGGCGACGATGCCCTTGGCCAGGTCGCCGCCGTACGTGTAACACCGCGTCTGCTCGCCGGTACCCAGAATGTGCAGCGGGTCCTGGCCCTTGACGACCTTCTGCACCAGGTCCGGGACGACGTGGCTCATGGCGAGCTTCACGTTGCCGCTCGGGATTTCCTTGTCGCCGAGGGCCCGCCGCTCGCCGACGCCGACGCAGTTGAACGGCCGGCAGATCGTGTACGGCAACTTGTACTGCTCCCACGCGCCCTGGCAGAAATACTCGCATGCCAGCTTCTGGAAGCCGTAGGTGCTGGCCGGCGGCGGGCATTTTCGCTCGTGGCCTTCCGGCGTCGGGAACACGGTCGCGTTTTCGTACACCATGCTGCTCGACAGGACGGTGATCTTCTGCAGTTTGCCCTTCGTGAACGCGGCCAGCGCCGCGTCGAAGCTGGCGGCGATGATTCGCTCGTTGTCGGCGAGCAGGTCGTAGGCGTATTCGTGGAAATAGGTGATTCCGCCGATCCGGGCGGCACAGGCGACGAAGTGGTCGCAGCCCGACAGCAGTTCGGTCAGCAGCCCGGCGTCCCGGGCGTCGCCCTGGACGAACCGATATTGCGGGTGACCGGAGTAACTCTTCTCGACGGGCCCGTACTTGGAATAGTTGTCGACGCCGACGACCTCGTGCCCGCCGTCGAGGAGTTCCTGCACGAGATAGCCGGCGATGAACCCCGCCGAACCGGTAACGAGGACCTTCATGACGAAATCCCGAACCCCCAGTGTCCGATCCCGCATCCCACGTCGGCCGGTCGTTATTTGCTACTCGGATTTGGGGCTTTCTTGACGACGTTCCACACGTCCACGACCACACGGCCGGGCGGGATTGCGAGGTCGCGATACGCCTTGTGCGGCGTGGCGACGAACAGCACGTCCGACTGGGCCAGCACGTCGTCGAGCGGGGCGACGTCCGGCCCGTCCACGAACGGGTCGTGCGCCAGTACCCGCCGGCATTCGAGCGTGAGCAGCTTGCGGAGCTTGTAGCTGAGCGAGTCGCGGATGTCGTCCGACTCGGCCTTGAACGTGAGCCCGAGGATCCCGGCCGTCTTGTCGATGAGCGGCGTCTGGTTCCGCGCGAGCTGGATCAGGTGGGCCGGCAGACCCTCGTTAATAAGCATGGCCGCGTGTCCGAGGACGAACGAGTTCTGGCTGAACGCGGCCAGCTGCATCGTGTCCTTCACCAGACAGGGCCCGGCCGCCAGGCCGGGGCCGGGCATCCCGGCCATCCGAGGATAGTTGTGCCGGCAGCCGTGCAGGATACGGTCAAAGTCCAGCCCGTGCTGTGACGCGATCATGTAGAACTGGTTGACCGTGGCGAACTGGATGTACCGCCAGGCGTTCGTCAACAGCTTGCACAGCTCCGCTTCCATCGGCGCCATCTCGACCGTTTCCGGCACGAACCGGCCGAACAGGTCGCGGACCGCCGCGAGCGTGTCGCGGTCGAACGCGCTGATGAGTTGGGGGAGTGAGCGGAACTCCTTCAGACTGGCGCCCTGGGCCACCCGCTCCGGACAGAACGCGACGGGAATGTCGAACCCCCGATCCCTCAGGTAGCCCTGGACGTGACTGCTGATGCCGGGGTAAATGGTGCTCCGCAGGATCATCACCTGCCCGTCCCGCAGGTGCTCGGCACAGCGGTCGAGCACGCGGTGCATCGCGGTGAATGTCGGGTTGAGGTGCTCGTCGACCGGCGTGCCGATGATCAGCACGAGAAAGCGGCATTCGGACAGCAGCCCGGGGTCAGAGCGGACGTCGAGCTTGCCGTTGGCGAGCACCGCCTTGAGCAGCTCGTCGGCCCCGTCCTCATGGAACGGCATGCGGCCGGCGCGGACTTGCTCGACGGCGCGGGTGTTGACGTCGTAAATGACCGTCCGAAGGCCGGTGTCCGCGAATGTCAGGGCGAGTGGTAGTCCGACGTGGCCGCAGCCGCCGATGACGGCGACGTCCCGGGGAAACGACTTGGCTGTAGGCATGCGCTGCTCATCAACGGTGTCAGTCTGATGGCGGAACCATCACGGTATCAGCGCATGGCCCTCAAGACAAGCGGATTGGGCGGCCGGGTCACTGCTTGAGGACTCGCTCCCCGACCGGCTTCGCCGGGCTGCCGACACACACCTTCCACGCCGGCAGGTCACCGAAGACGCTCGACCGTGCCCCGACGACCGTGCCCGCTCCGACCCGCACGCCGGGGCCGACGAAGGCGTCGGCCGCGATCCAGACGTCGTCCTCCAGGACGACCGGTTTGGGCACCAGCGGCATGGCCAGCCGCGTGTGGTCGTGCGTCCCGGCGCAGAGGTGCGCGTATTGGCTGACAGTGACCCGGTCCCCGAGCATGACCGGGGCCAGGCAGTACAGGATCGCGTGATCGCCGACCGACGAATTGACGCCGACGGTGAGGTGCCACGGGATCTCGATGGCCACGCTCGGCCGGATGCGGGCGGTCGGATGAATCGTCGCGCCGAAGCGCCGCAGGAGCCAGTTCCGCCAGCGGTAGCACGGCCGGGGGCTCGGTCGGAACAGCAGGGCGGAGGCGAACGACCAAAGCACCCGGCCGACCTTGGCGCGAGTGCTCCACGGGCTGATCTCGCGGCCGTCGGTCATGGCGCTCCCGGCGGACGGCGGTGCGTCATCTCGTAATGCTTGGCGGCCGACATGAACTCGTACCACGCCAGCAGCCGGCACATGCAGAAGCCCGGAAATCCGTCGAGGAACCCGCCCTTGAGGACGTAACTGTAGAGGAACCGCAACGTCGGCCGGAACGGCAACCGCCGGGCGGCGGCCTTGAGCCACCGCCGTCGCTCAATCGGCCCGCCGAAGGGCGACGCCCGCACCCCGCCGGCATCGCCAGCGAGCATGGCGTGCGCCTCCCACGTCGAGTAGCGGTTGTGCTTCTCCACCCACGTCGCCAGGTCCGGGTAAGCGAAGTGCAGGAAGTCGTGCTTCAGGTACCCGCCGTCGCCGGTGGAGAGCACGACGTGCTCGTGCACCTCGTTGTCGCCGGACCCGGTGTCGCCGAGGGATCCGATCCGTTCATACCGGCCGACGCGGTGCTTGAACAGCCGCAGGTTCCACGACGGGTAGTAGCCGCAGTGCTTGATCCATCGGCCCATGAACATGAACCGGCGGTTCAGGTAATAACCGTCGCCGCACCCGTTGCCCGGCGGACATCGGCCTTCGACCACGGCGGCGATCTCGACGGCCAGCTCCGGCGTGATGTGTTCGTCGGCGTCCACGATCAGCACCCACTCGTGCCGCCACGGCACCGCCTCCAATGCCCAGTTCTTCTTCTTCGGCCACCCCTCCTTGGAATAGCGGAACTGGTAGACATCGGCCCCCATCGCCTGGGCCAGCGGCACGGTCCGGTCGGCCGACTGTGAATCGACCACGACCAACTCCCGGGCCCAGAGGACGTGCCGCAGGCACTCGACGACGTTCGCCTCCTCGTTCTTGACCGGCACTAGGACGGAGACGGGGACGCTGCCGCGGGCCGGCCAGGTGCCGGGCGGGAACTTGTCCGGCACGGCCTCCACTGCTAGGGCCTCGGCCCGGTGGTCGCGCGGTTCGGGGGAGGCAGTCATGCGGTCGCCCCCTCGCCGGCCGCAGCGGCCAAGCCGGCGTAGGTCTCGACGCTCCGCGCGGCGATCCGCGGCCAGGTGAACCGGGCGGCGACCAGCTCGCGGCCGGCCCGGCCCATCCGCTCCCGCAGGGCCGGGTCGGCCAGCACCCGGCCGAGTGCGGTGGCCACGGCGGCGGCGTCCAGCGGCACGACCTCCCCCGCCCCGGCCTCGGCCACCTCCGGGAAGTGACACGCCGTGGACACGACGGCCGGGGTGCCGCACGCCAGCGCCTCGAGGATGGCCACGCTGAACCCCTCCTGCCGGCTGGGCAGGCAGAAGCACGCCGCCCCGGCCACGGCCGACAGTTTCTCCGGACCGTACACCGGCCCGGGCAGGTGGACGCGGTCGGCAAGCCCGGCCGCCGCCACCCGCCGCTCGAAGTCGGCCCGGGCACCGTCGTCCGGCCCGGCGACGACCAAGTGCACGTCCGCCCGGTCCGCGGCCAGGATGCGGAAGGCATCGGCCAGGTAGTCGAGTCCCTTCTTGTAGTGTAGCCGGCTGAGGAACAGGACGTACGGCCGGTCGCCGAGGGCCGGCAGGCGGCGGCGGAACAGCTCCGGCCGCGGCGGCGGGTCGAACTCGTCCAGATCGACGCCGTTGGGAATGACAACGCCCGCGGCCTTGATGCCGAGGCCAGCGGCGAGGGCCTGCTCGTCTGCGTTGAGCAGGTGCAGGGCGGCGGCCCGGTCGAGCATCGCCCGCCAGCCGAGCGCAAGAGCCAGCCGCTTCTTCCACCGCCGCTGCGCCAGGCTCCAGGGGTCCAACATGCCGTGCGGCGTGACCAGGTACGGCCGGCCGGCGGCCCGGGCGGCGCGGGCGGCGGCGAAAAGCAACGGGTCCCAGACGCCGTGCAGGTGGACGACGTCATGCCCGCGGACGACCGGCAGCATATCGTCCACGGCCCGACGGCCGACCACGGCTTGCCACCGAGTGACCGTCGGACCCGGGACGACGCGGACGCCAACCAGGCCGCCGAGCTTGTCGGCCGCCGCGACCTCGGCTGCCAGGATGGTGACGGCGTGCCCGAGTTTCGCCTGCGCCGCAGCCAACCGGGCGGCGACGACGGGCGGCCCGCCGGCGGCCGGATCAAGCGTCTCGATGACGTGGAGGACGTTCATGCCACTAGGAGTCGGCGGACGCGCCAGCCGGCCCCGACCAGCGCGGCCGCGAGGAGGGCCAAGCTACCCGGCTCCGGGACCGGGGTGAATGTCAGGACCAGGCTGTGTAGGTCGGCGGATCGCGACAGGGTGAAGCTGGCCGGGCTTGCCCCGCCGGGGAAATCGGTCGGGACGAACGTCACGTTCGTTGGCAGCGCGCCAACGGTGTCGCCCGCCTGGCCGATGAAGTAGTCGTAGCTGTTCCCGACGGTGAACGATTGCCCGCCGCCGTCCACGGCCACCGTCAGCGAGCCGCCGAACAACAGGTCGAGGGCCGTCGCCACCCGGCCGTTCGTGTTCACGTCCGCCGGCGCCGCCCCCGGCCGCGGGTTGGACGTGGCGAGGCCGACGGCCAGGGTTGACCCGGTCTGGTGGGCGACTGACCCGGTCACGATGAGCAGCCCGACCCCATTCGCCCCGGGTGACAGTGTGCCGCCGGATTGCACGCTGACGGGGCCGGTGAGGAACCCCTGGGTGCTATCCCCGAAGCTACTGCCGCCGTCGCCGCCGGCGAGCGTGCCGCCGTTGGCCACGGTGACGGGGCCCGGCCCGGTGGCCGAGCCGGTCGGGTTGGCCGCCCGCAGGGTGCCGCCGTTGACCGCCGTGCCGCCGGAATAGGAATTGGGGCCGCCGAGCGCCAGCGTACCCGACCCGACCTTGGTCAGCCCAGCCGTGCCGGTGATCGAGCCAGTGAAGGCCGTCGAGGCGTTGTTGCCGCCGACGGTCAGGGCGAACGAACCCGCGTTGACGGAGCCGGCCCCGGCCAGCCCGCCGAGCTGGGCGGCCGCCGACAGGCTCAGCGCGGCCCCGCCGCTGACCGTCACCGTGCCCGGGCCGGTCGCCTGGGCGTTGTTGAGCACCAGTGTGCCGCCGGTGACGCTCGTGCCGCCCACGTAGGAGTTGGCTCCGTTCAGGACGAGGGTGCCGGGTCCGGCCTTGGTAAAGGTCCCCTGCGCCTCGGCGTTGTTCGCACCCCCGACGAAGTCACCCCCGCCGAGGATCAGGAAGTTGGCGTTGGACACTTCGATCGTCGCGTTGCCGCCGAGGAACAGCCCCTGGCCGATCCCCTGGCCGTTTTGGAACCCGGTGCCGCCGGTGGCGGAGACGGTGCCGGTGAAGACCGGGTCGATGAGCGTCAGCGACCCGCCCGCCCGGACGAACGCCGCGCCGCCCGCCCCGAGCCCGCCCCCGCCGCTGGTGCCTACTCCTCCGCCGGCGCCGGCACCGAAGCCGCCCGCGGCGGCCGTACCGCCGCCGCCCCCGAACCCGCCGGCGCCACCGACGCCGCCGCTATTGTTAATGTTGCCGCCGCCGCCGCCGAACCCGCCGGTTCCGGCAGGACCGGAGAAGCTGTTGCTGCCGCCGCCGCCGCCGCCATAGTCTCCGCCGTTGCCACCCCGCGATCCTCCCCCACCGCCACCGCCAAACCCGCCATTCCCGCCACCGCTGGAACCACCATTCGCGCCGCCGACGCCGCCCCCACCGCCGGCGTTTCCAGCGCCGCCGCCCCCGCCATTCGGCCCGCCGTTGGCACCAACATTGGTGCCATTGCCACCCGGCGCCCCCGACGTGAATTGGCCCGCGCCGGCCGCCGCCCCCGCCGAATCCGCCCCCCGAGCTCCGACGCCACCACCACCGGCGTTGCCGCCCACGCCGCCAAGTCCCCCGCCGCCGCCACCAGAGGTAAAGGCGCTGCCGCCATTGCCGCCATTCGTGCCGCCGCCGCCAGCCGTCAAGCCGCCGGCCAAGTGGACACCAGCTCCGCCCACGGCGCGGGTGTTGTTGAACGTCACGCCCTGCGCCGTGACGTCGGCCAGATTGTTGACGAGGATGCCGCCGCCTAGCCCGGCCCCGCCGCCGGAGGTGTATAAGCCGCTGCCGCCCCGGGCGAGGCCGTTGGCCAGGGTCAGGTTCTGGATCGTGAGGTTCCCCGAGTAGACCATGAAGATGCCGAATCCACTATTGGCCCCGTCGATCGTCAGGTTGGTGGCCGTCGAGCCGTCGATGAGCAGGCTATTGGGGTTCGCCCCAACTGGCCGTTGCGGCCCGGGTTGAGCGGCGGCAACATGTTTGTAATTGTGATTGTGCTGTTGGCCGGCAGGTTGAAGTTGATGGTCACTGGCTGGCCCGACAGGGATAGGGTGTTGGCCTGATTGATGCAGTACCGCAGGTCGCCGCTGGCACCCGAGCCACTCCCGAGGCCGCCGGAGCTGGCGTCGGTCGCGGCAGTGACAGTGAACGTCGTCTGAGCCAGAGCGGCCGGGGCGAACAGGGCGAGGAGGAGCGAGGCGAACAGATGGAGCAGTC
>DASXAN010000762.1:0-4587 GCA_036406755.1 Gemmataceae bacterium | reverse complement strand
CGCCCGGGGGCCCGTGTCCCCCGCATCGCTTTCACCCTCCTCACCTGACGGGATAGGGTGGGGAGGCTGTGTGACCACCTCGTCGAACTCATCCTCCTGCGGCGGCGGGTCGGGGGAGGGCCGCAGGTCCTGGGTCGAGGGCGCCGAGTGGGGGGGCGTGTCCGAGGACGCCCGCCGCAACTCGGTGACGAGGGCGGCGAGCGTCTGGCCGTCGATGAACTGCATGGCGTAGTAGTGGACGCCCCGCTCGCACCCGACGGCGTACACCGGGACGATGTGCTCGTGGTGCAGACCGGCCGCCGCCTTGGCCTCGTTGCGGAACCGCTGCAGCTGCTTCGGGTCCATCGTCGCCGCGAACGGCAGCACCTTCAGGGCCACCCGCCGGCCCAGCGACACCTGCTCCGCCTCGTACACGATGCCCATGCCGCCACGGCCCACCTCCCGCAGCAGGCGGAAGTCGCCCAGCTCCCCCAGCGGCCCGACGCCGGGGACGCCGACCCCGGTGGCCGCCCCCGATAGGTCCGCCAGCAGGGCCAGGGCGGGCAGCAGGCGGCGGACCTCGGCGGCGTGGTCGGGGTGGTCCCGCAGGACGGCGTCGAGGTCGACCGGCTGCCCGGCGTGGACCCGGGCCGTCAGCCACTCGAGCACGTCGGCCAGCTCGGCGGCCCGGACGTCGCTCGAGGGCGGACTGGTGGCGGCGGTCACGGCCGGTCCTCCTCGTCGAGCAGGTCCCGCATCCGCTGCAGCGCCCGCAGCAGCCGCACCTTGACCGCCCCCTCGGTCGCCCCGAGCACGGCGGCCGCCTCCCGAGTGGACAGCTGCTCCAGATGCCGCAGGACCAGCACCTCCCGATCCCGGTCCGGCAGCCGGTCCAGGGCCGCCCGAACCCGGGCCCGCCGCTCCGCCCGGCTCAGGCCGGCCCCGGGGTTGGCGTCGGCGGCCAGGAGGCGGTCGGCCAGGGCCAGGACCGACTCCCCCGGCAGGGGCGGCGGCTCCTCCCGGGTGACGGTCCGCCGGCCGGCCCGGACGTGGCGGCGGTGGGCGTCGGCCAGGCGGTCGGCGGCCAGCTGGCGGAGCCACGGGTAGAACGACACCGGCCGGTCGCGGAGGTAGCCGTCCAGCCGGACGGCGGCCTCGGCGAGCGCCTCCTGCACCACGTCGGACGGGTCCACACGGGCGGCGGCCCGGCGGTCCAGGCGGACGGCGACCATCCGCTTCAGCCGCCCGCGATGGCGGGCGAACAGCTGGTCCCGGGCCCGGGCGTCGCCGCGGGCGGCGTCCGCCAACAGCTGCTCCGTGCCGGGGTCGGGGGGGCGGTGCATCGCGGGGTCCTTCAAGGCAGACCCCGTCGGCCGTGGCGATTGGTTACACCCGGTCGGCGGATTTGCGGGGCGGGCGGCGCAACGGGCTGCCCGGATGATAGTTGCCCGTCGGGGGCCGTGCCAGGAAAAACCGACCGGGCCGGCACGGGATGCGGCGGACGGCGTCCGCCCGGAATGGGCCGCCCGGCTGCGCCGGTCATCCCCCGAGGGGAGCGCGGCGGGCGGCCGTTCACGGGACGGAGATATCGAGTGACGTCATCCCCGACGTGATCGTGTACACCAGGCCCGACGTGTTCGGGTCGGCGTACTTGGCCGGCAGCTTCGGCGCCTGGAACGACACCCGCACCTCGCCGACCGGCACGTCCGTGGCGACGTACGTGCCGTCGTCGCGGATCGTTCCCATGCCCATCTGCATCTTCGGGGCCGGGCCGAGGAAGTAGATCACCCCGGACGTGACCGGTTGGCCCTGGAACGTGACCTTGCCGCCGAACGTCGAGGTCGATCGGCCGCACCCGCACACGAGAGCGAGCAGGGCGGCGATCCCGGCCGGTGCGACCCGTGACATCACCAGTCCCCCAGGACCTGGCCGTCGTCCGGCCAGACGGCCGCGAACCACACGACGCTGCTGATCGACGTGGTCACGCTGCGGACGCTGCCGTCGCACATGCTCACCTGGCAGCCGGAGTTGGAGAACGACTGCAAGTTGTACGGGCTGCAATTCGCCACCAGCGGGGCGTTCTGGGGCGGGACGGCGGTGAACGGCGTGGAGTGGTTGTTGCTCGTCCAGTTGGCCGGGAAGAACGACATCCGGGCCCAGCCGGGGAAGGCCGGGTTGGTCGGGGCCGGGTCGGTATTGCGGTACGCCCACAGCGACCCGCCCGAGCTGCACACGGCATAGCGCTCGCCGAACATGACGGTGTTGGACGCCCCGTCGGAGATGTTCTGAATCTTGCGGCCCTTGTTGTCCCAGTCGTTGTTGGCGAACCCGGTCCAGTTGGTGCCGTTGCCGGGGTAGCCGAAGATCGGGTGGTTGGCCGCGTAGTTGCTGGCCGCCCAGGCGGTGCCGCCGACGGTCGTGAGCAGCGTCGGCGAGCTGTTGTCCAGCGGGGCGATGAAGGTGCTCACGACCGTCTTGGCGTTGGCCAGGTAGTCGGCGGCGGAGGCCCCGGCCGCCCGGTACAGCGGTTCCTGTTCGATGTACGGCAGCAGCAGCCAGTGGCAGGACACCCGCAGCCCGGACGGGAGGGTCAGGGCGTTGGCGGGGATCTTCCCGACCGCGCCCTCATAGTTATGGACGGCCAACGTCAGCTGCTTGAGGTTGTTCGAGGACTTCATCCGCATCGCCGCCTCGCGGACCTTCTGGACCGCGGGCAGGAGCAGGCCGATGAGGATCGCGATGATCGCAATCACCACCAGCAACTCGATGAGCGTGAACCCCCGCCTGCGGATGCGTCGAGCGGCCATCGGCGGAACTCCGGGAGCAGTCGGCGAATTGAGCGAGTCCTCACCGTTATTACCGAGGTCGTGAGCCGAGTCTAAAGGCGCGGGCAGGTGCCGAGTCGGTTTTCCCGCCCGCGACGGCCGTCTCATCGCCGGGACCGCCGCCGCCGCCAGCCGAATCCGCCGGCCGCGGCGGCGCTCGCCAGCAGCACGAAGGCGGGTTCCGGCACCGGGGTAGTGGTGAAGCTGACCATGATCGCGTCGCCCGACTGGGCGACGGAGGCGCTGACCACGGTCAGCCCGGTCGTCGTGAACGCGAACTGGGTCGGGTCGAACCCGGGAGTGCCGTTGGTGAGGATGTTAGTCGCCCCGGTCCCGGGGGCCACGGACGCGATCGTGTAAGTCAGGCTCGTGTCGGCCGGCAGCCCGACCAGGCCGATGAGGTTGAGCGTGACCTTGTCCGACGGCTGGTTGGTGACGAAGTTCAGGGTGTTCGCCGCCCCGGTCACGCTGAGCAGATCGGCACTGGTCGGCGTCGTGCCGTTGAGTTCGACGTTCCATGTCGTGCCAGTGCCGCCGGTGACGGTCACGCTGTTGGCCACGGTCAGAGTGCCGACGCTGGCGCCCGGGGCGAGCGCGCCGCCGGCGTTGACCGTGAGCGGACCGTTGATCGTACCCGTGCCGCCGACGGTGCCGCCGGCGTTGACGGCGACGGCGCTGCCGGCGGCCAGCGACCCGTTGACCCGCAGGGTGCCGCCGTTGACCGTGGTCGTGCCGGTGTACGTGTTGACCCCGGTGAGCGTGTGTGTGCCGCCGGTGACCTGCAGGTTCACCTTCTGCGTCCCGGTGCCGAGCACGTCCTTGATGACCCCCGGGAACAGCGACGTGCCCGGCCCCGCGAGGGTCAGCGTCGAGGCCGACGACGTGCTGCTGTTGCCGATGGTCTGGGCGGTCCCGGTCCCGGCGAGGTTCACCGTCGGGACCGTCTGGTCGAAGCCGCCTAGGTCGAAGGAGCCGACCGTGGACGCGTTGTTCTGGCCCATGACGAGCGGGGCGGTCGTCGGCAGGGCGTTGGTCGCCCCGAGCCGCAATGTGCCCGTCGAGGCGATCTGCGTCGTGCCCCAGGTGTTGCCGGTCGAGCCGATCACCCAGGTGTTCGGGTCCGTCTTGAAGACCGTCGCCGCCGGGTCGAGCGTGACAGTATTGGAGATGAACCCCGTACCGACGGCCCCGCGGAGGAACAGCACCAGGTTCCCGCCGGTGACCGGCCCGCCGATCGTCAGCGACGTGCTGGTGCCCTCCACGCGAAACGCCTGCAGGCCGGTCCCGACCAGGTTGATCGGCCCGTTCCAGGCGCTGACGCCGGCCGTGCTCCGGAAGCTGGCCCGGATGTCGGAGACGAACTGGGCGGGCGTGTCCGTGATCATCGTCAGGGCGACGGTGTTCGGGATCGTCACGTTGCTCAGGGCGACGCCGGTGTTGTCACTGCCGTTGCCGGACCGCACGGTCACCTGGGTGGAGGTGCCGAGCGCGGCGGCGTTGGCGAGCGTCAGGATGCCACCGCCGACGACGGTCGTGCCGCTGTACGAGTTCGCCGCGTTGAGCGTCATGTTGCCGGCCCCGAGCTTGACGAGGTTCGTCGGCCCGCCGTTGTCGGCGATCGCCGAGGTGACGGTCAGGCCGGTCGCGTTGGCCGTGTTGAGCACGTTGAGGACCAGGTCCCCGCCGCCGGCCGGGCCGGTCAGGGTGCCGTTCTGGATCTGGGAGAGGTTGTTCCCGACCGCCGAGTTGACCAGGACGCCGGCGTTGACGGCCAGCGTGTTGC